>NZ_JBGLYV010000005.1:0-127858 GCF_047304225.1 Pseudomonas sp. Pseusp3
GCCTTGGGCGTGGTCGACGGCGCCACCGGCGCGGGGGTTTCGGGCACAACCGGGTGGCTGAAGTTCTTGATCGCATCGATCAAGCGGTCGGCGGGCGGCATGGGCTCACCGGCGCGGGCTGCGTCGAGCATCTGCGCCAGGCGGTCATGGCTGCGCTGCAACAGCGTGAACAACGGCTCCGTCGGTTGCAGCACACCGGTGGACAGGCCTTCGTAGAGGAACTCCAATTCATGGGCCAGATCACCGATCGCGGCGATTTCCACCATGCGCGCACCGCCCTTGAGGGTGTGCAGGTCGCGCAGCAGGGTTTCCACTTCCTGGCGATTCGAAGGCTGGGCCTGCCAGCGCTCCAGCGCCGCCCCGGAGCTTTCGATGATGTCGAAACCTTCCTCGAGGAAGATCTCCAGCAATTCCGGATCGTGCGCAGCCGAGTCGCTGTCGATCGCTTGCCGGGCCGCCTCGGCGACTCCCGCATGACCTTGGCGGTAGGCACGAATGGCTTCGATCAGCTCACGGGAATCGTCCAGCGGCTGGTTGAGGTGCAACTGTTCAAGGTACAACGCCAGTCGGTCATGGCTCTGTTGCAGCAGCACTGCCAGTGAATCGCTGAAGGCGTAACGACGGTCCAGCAGGCCTTGGTAAAGGCTTTCCAGTTCATGGGCCAGATCGCCGACCGGTCCGACCCCGGCCATGCGCGCGCCGCCTTTGAGGGTGTGCAAATCCCGTTGCAGCGATGACAGCGGCGCGGCGTTGTCCGAGTCGCGCAACCAGCGCTGCGAGGCCTGACCGGCGCTTTCGAGGATATCCACCGCTTCTTCCAGGAAGATCGCAACAATTTCATCGTCCAGCTCGCGCCCCTCTCCTGTAGGAGCGAGCTCGCTCGCGATGGGCGTTAACGATGACGCGTTGTCATTGGATAAGCGCGGCGCATTTGAGTCCATCGCGAGCGAGCTCGCTCCTACAGGGGGTAGCGTGCGCTCAAGTTCCTCGGTGGCAGAACCCAGCTCGCGGATGCTCAGGCTTCGGCTGCCATCGCTGCGGATCAGGCCCATGGCCGACGGGTCAAGGCTCTCGTCGAGCAGCTCGCGCAAGGCCCTGATCCGTTGCGGCTGCGGGCTGATTTCCTGGCCGGCGGCCAGTTCGTCGAGCATGTTGATCAGCGCTTCGTGGGCATGCTGTGCTTCATGGAAAAACCGCTCGCTGACCGCAAGGCTGCTTTCTTCCACGGCACCGTACAGGTCGAGCAACGCTTCGCACAACTCGTCCACCGGGTGCAGATCGGCCAGATGGGCACCTTCGCCGAGGGTGGTCAATTCATCCAGCAGCGCACTGAGCTCCTGACGTTCGCCGGGGTGTTGCTGCCAACGCTGCAACAGGCTTTCGGCGTCCAGCAGGATGTCCATGCCCTGGGCGAGGAAGTTGTTGATCAACTGTGGGTCGCGCTTGATCCGCAGCCCCGTGTTCGGTGTGCTCAGGAGGTTTTCCAGACGCTCGGTCAGCAGCGCCCTGGCTCGCTCGGTCAAACCCCGGGCACCGGGAATTTCCGCCAGCGGATCTTTCTTGAGCTGACGCAAACCGAGGCGGAACAGTCCCTCTGCTTCCAGCAGCAATTCGACTTCATCCAGATCCAGCGTGATCAGGTGCGCCTTGTATTCCCGGGCCAGCTGATCCAACGGGGCGGCCAGTTCGGCAATCGGCAGGACACCGGCCATGTAGGCACTACCCTTGAGGGTGTGCAAGGCGCGCTGCAATTCGTCGCTGGCCTGCAACGGCACATGTTCGGCAGCCTGATCGAGGAACCGATTGAGGCTGCCCAAGTGGGTTTCGGCCTCTTTGCGGAAGATCTCCAGCAACAGCGGGTCGAGGGCCGCGACATCTTGCGTATCCTCATCGGACACCGGTTCCTCGCCCTTGGCCAGGGCATGGGCGCGGGCGGCCAACTGGTCGACATCGTTGCGCTGGCGCTGGGCATTGGCGGCGTATTCGGCCACCAGCTCCGGCAGCAGATGCAGCACATCGCCGATCAGTTGCTGCACCGTAGCGCCCGGCTCCACGCTGTTTTCCAGTACGCGGTTGAGCAGGTTTTCCACGGCCCAGGCCAGCTCGCCCAGCACCAGGGCGCGCACCATGCGGCCACTGCCCTTGAGGGTATGGAAGGCGCGACGCAGCTCACTCAGGGCCGAGCGGTTGTCAGGGTTGATCGACCAGCGTGGCAAGTACTCGCGCAGGATTTCCAGGACTTCGTCGGTTTCTTCGAGGAACACCTCGCGCAGTTCCTCGTCCACCGGCTCTTCGCCTGAAGGCGGCGGCAGCAGGCTGCCCGGGGTGTTCAGCGCGGGCGGGTTGAGGCTCGAAACCGGGCTGGCGAGCACATCGGCCAGAGTCTGGACGATCTGTGGATCATCCAGCTCCTGCATCATCTGCATGACCTGCGCTTCGCTCGGGTTGAGCACATCATCAAGCACTGGCACATGCTGCTCACTGGGGAAGAACCCGAGGCTCGCCAGGCTCTTTTCCGCAACATCGAGCAGGTTTTCGCCCTGCGCTTGCGGGTCGTCGCTGAGGCGCTCGAGGTAGTACTCGATGCTGGTGATCACGTCAGCCAGGCTGTCCAGTTCCTGCCAGCCCGGTTGACCCGGCTCGAGCAACAGGTGCTCGCGAATGAAGTGATTGCAGGTTTCGACCAGGCTCGCCGCGCGGCTCAGCGGAATCATCGCCAGCGCGCCGCGCACCTGGGTCAGCAAGGCCGGCAGCGCCTGCAAATGCTGGCGGTCCCAATCGGCGTCGATGTAGTCGACGATCATGTCCTTGGCCTGCTGCAAACAGATGCGCGCCTCCTTGATCACGATCTGGTGGATCTGCGTCAGGTCGGTGGTCGGCAGGCGGTTGTCGTCCTGGCTCTCCGGCTCCACGGTACCGACCATGCCGGCCAGCGTCGCTTCGACGTACAACAAGGCCCCGGCAACGTCCATGAGGATGGCATCGTTGGGTTCGCGCTGGCCCTGAGCGAGGCTGAGCACCACTGCCAATTGATCGATGATCACCTTGCGCGGCTGGCCGAAGCCCAGGACCGCCAGGGTGTCGGCAATCTGTCGCAGCGGCGCCAGCAGGCTGTCGAGGTCGGAGGTGTGCTGGCGGTCACTGCGCACGAACAGATCCAGACGTTCCTTGACCCGCACCAGCTCTTCGCACAGCGCTGCCAGCACCGAGCGCATGGCGTCGCGGTCGGGACCGGCCAGCCGCGCGCGTTCTTCATCGACCATCGCGCTGTCGGGCAGCGCGTCGTCCAGTGAGTAGCGTTCTTTCATGGTCAGCATCTGCCCGGTGGGATGTTCGGCCTTGGCAATGTAGAACAGCAAACTCTTGAGCAGCTCCGGCGGGGCCGGCTGGTTGATGCCGGGCATGCCTTGCTCGAGCAGGCGCTTGAGTTCCTTGTCGGCATCCTTGAACAGGCTGCGCAAGGCAGGGCTGTTGGCAATCACACCGCCCTGCATGCCTTCGACCAGCGCCGATGCCACCTGCCACAACGGGCTCAGGGGCGCGTTGCCGCACAGCGCTTCGAGGCGCGTGAAGACCTTGGCCAGGTAGTCGAGGTTGGTGTCGTTGTCCTGCTCGCGCAGGAACCCGACCAACGCAAGCTGGAGCATTTGCCGCAGCTTGCGCAGCACATTGGGCAATTCGTCCGGCTCCAGCTGCGCCAGCGTTTCTGTGTCCAGCGCCGGCAACTCGGGCAACAGCGGGCTGAACAGGCTGGTTTCCGACAGCAGGCTTTCGCCCCGGGCGCTGCGCAGGTCGTTGATCAGGGGCAACACCACCAGTGGCAAGTCGCGGCGCGCGCCTTGCACCCGGTCCAGATAAATCGGCAGTTGCCCAAGGGCCTGCATCAGCAGGTGCAGCGCCTCGTCGCGATGGCTGACACGGTTGCCCTGCAAGGCCATGGCCAGTTGTTCCATCTCTTCGGCGAGCAGCGCCGCGCCGTAGAACTCGACCATCTGCAGACTGCCGTGGACCTGATGGATGCACGCCAGGCAATCATCCAGCGCCTGCGTCGCCTGCGGGTCATCGAGCAGGTTTTCGATCGCGTGATGAGCCTGTTTCAGCGTTTCGGCAATCTCGCCCTTGACCCACTCGAGGGCCACATAGTCGTGCCGATCACCCATAACCACTCCAGTTACCATTCATACACCTATGGGCGGTTCAAGCTTTGTCCACAACCTGTGCCTTGGCGTCCGGCAAGGTGAAACCGGACACCGAACGACGCAGCTGACTGGCCATTTTCGCCAGGTTGCCGATGCTTTCGGCAGTGGCGGTGGAGCCCGACGACGTCTGCGAGGTGATCTGCTGGATCACGTTCATCGTCAGGGAGATTTGACCGGCTGACGACGTCTGCTGTTGCGCCGCATTGGAAATACTCTGGATCAACGCCGCGAGCGTCTTGGAGACGCCTTCGATTTCTTCCAGGGCCACACCGGCATCCTGCGCCAGCCGGGCGCCGCGTACCACCTCGGTCGTGGTCTGCTCCATGGAGATGACCGCTTCGTTGGTGTCGGTCTGGATCGCCCGCACCAGGGTTTCGATCTGCCGGGTAGCGGCGGATGAGCGCTCGGCCAGGCGCTGCACTTCATCGGCGACCACGGCGAAACCACGACCGGCGTCACCGGCCATGGACGCCTGGATGGCCGCGTTGAGGGCAAGGATGTTGGTCTGGTCGGCAATGTCATCGATCAGGCTGACAATGTCGCCGATTTCCTGGGATGACTCGCCAAGGCGCTTGATGCGCTTGGCGGTGTCCTGAATCTGCTCGCGAATGTTGTCCATGCCGTGGATGGTGTTGTGCACCACCTCGTTGCCCTTGTTGGCGATTTCCACCGAGCGCTCGGCAACCGCCGACGATTCAGCCGCGTTGGCCGACACCTGGTCGATGGACTCGGCCATGTCGTTGATCGCCATGGATGCCTCGGAAATCTGCTGGGCCTGATGTTCCGAAGCCTGGGCCAGGTGCATGGCGGTGGCCTGGGTTTCCTGTACGGCGGCGGCCACCTGGCCGGCAGTGAGGTTGATGGTCGCGACCAGATCGCGCAGCTGGTCGACGGAGTAATTGATCGAGTCGGCGATGGTGCCGGTAAAGTCTTCGGTCACCGAGGCCGTCACCGTAAGGTCGCCGTCGGCCAGGTCCTCGATCTCGTCGAGCAAGCGCATGATCGCGTTCTGGTTGCGCTCGTTTTTCTCGGCGGTTTCGCGCAACTGGCGATTGGTTTCGCGCACCATCACCATGCCAATCAGGATGATCGAGGCCAGCGCCAACAGGCCCAGCACGTAACCGCCTATGGTGTCGGTGGTGCGCCCGCCGACCATGTTTTCAAAACCGCTGGCCAGGTGTGAGGCTTCGTCGAGCAAGGTTTGCGACAGGCTGAAAATGTTCGAGGCCGATTCGCGGACCTTCAACAATTCCGGCGAAGTTTCGAGGATCTCGTCCACCGAGCCCGATACGAACTCGAACAGCTCGGAGATTTCCGCGAGTCGCGCACGGGCGTCGCGGTCTTCGACCTGGCTGACCTTGGGCGCCGGGTCGCCCTGGAGCATGCCGTTGAGCACCTTGCCGAACTGCGTCGCGTCACGTCCGAACGCATCGGCGGCCTGCTGTGAATTTTCGTCGCCGGCCAACACTGTATTGACCGCGCCAAGGATCCGCTCGGCCAGCAGCGATTGGCGCTGGGCCATCGCCACCTGGGCCGCCGGGGCGCCCCGTTGCAGGAGAATCTCGACGACTTTTTCGTACTCGACCTGCAACTGCGGCACGGTTTCAGCCAGGGTCGCGGCGACCTGATGCAACGACAGTACGGTTTGCTCGCTGGAGAGAATCGCGTCGGTGTTTTTCAGCAGGCGTTCCCAGTCCTGTTGCACCGCGCGCATCTCTGGACGCACGGTGGCGGGGGCAGGCGGCAGGCCGGTGGCCGGGTCGCCCTTCTTCAGATAACCCCAGCGCTGGGCAAAATCGTTGCGCGCATCACTGAGCAACTTGAACGCGGCAGCCTTGCCGGCGGCGGCTTCGGTGGCGTTCTTGGCGATACGCTGGGACAGCACGCGCAGCTCGCCGGCGTGGCCGATGTACTGCTTGTCGTAGGTAGCCTGGGTGTTGAGGTACGCGAAGTTGGCGAACAGCAGCATGATGAAGACGATCAGCGCGATGAACAGCACGATAATCTGCGACCTGCTGCGCGACCCTTCCATTGGCTTGCCTGCTTTTGCTTTTATCATCGGTCCTCGCCTGTTAACCCATTTCCGGGCCTGCCCGCTCCCACATTGGATCTCTCTTGTTCCTGTCACACCGCGACGTTCATGAACCCCTGAGACTGCGTCAATGCAAACGGGCTGAACACCTGCCAGCACTGCTCACGCTGAAACCGGCCTTTGACAAACGCCGCCATCGTCCCCTTCAGCTCATCTGCCGGCACCGGCTCCAGGCTGTCCTGGGCAAAGTGCTGGAGGCCGAAGACTTCATCGACCAGCAACCCGGCGAACACCTCTTCATGTTCCACCACCAGCACCCGCCGCTGACGGCGCACCGCCGAAAGCTCGTGCCCGAAGAAGCCGCACAAGTCCATGACCGGCAGCAAACGCCCACGCAGGTTGGCGACTCCCTTGACCCAGGGTTTGACCCCCGGCAACTGAGTGAGGCGCGGCTCGTGCAAGACTTCGCTGACTTCGCTCATGGGCGCGACAAACCAGCACTCGCCCAGGCGAAAACCGATACCGCTCCAGCTGTCCCGCCGGGCTGGCTGGGACGGCAAGTCCGCTGCCAGCAACCGACAGCGCTGGTCGATTTGCAGCAGCAGTTCGAAAGCCGTCAGCGACTCGTTCATGGCCTGACGATCAACCGGCCAGCACGTTGTTCAGGGTCTTGATCAGGGTGTCTTCATCGACCGGTTTGGTCAGGTAGTCCTTGGCGCCCTGGCGCGTGCCCCAGACCTTGTCGGTTTCCTGATCCTTGGTGGTGATGATGATCACCGGGATATGCCCGGTCTCCGGGTCCTTGGTCAGCTGGCGGGTCGCCTGGAAGCCGTTGAGGCCGGGCATGACAATGTCCATCAGGACCGCATCGGGCTTTTCCTGGCGGGCCAGGGCGACTCCGTCGGCGCCGTTTTCGGCTTTCAACACTTCATGACCGTGCTTTTCCAGCATGCCGGTCAGTTTGTACATTTCGGTCGGCGAATCATCGACGATCAGAATACGTGCCATGGTCTTCCCCATTCTTGTCGACGCCGGGCCCGATGGCCGAGCGTCACTGTGCGTGTCCTACTGCGGCAAAACGGCGGCGAAACCAGGAACATGGGCCTGGATCGCATCAAGCAATTCTTCCTTGCTGAAAGGCTTGGTCAAAAACTGGTCGGAGCCGACGATGCGACCCTTGGCCTTGTCGAACAGCCCGTCCTTGGACGACAGCATGATCACCGGCGTGGACTTGAACGCGCTGTTGTTCTTGATCAGGGCGCAGGTCTGGTAGCCATCCAGGCGCGGCATCATGATGTCGACGAAGATGATGCCGGGGTGGTTATCGGCGATCTTGGCCAGAGCATCAAAACCGTCGATGGCCGTGATGACCTCACAACCCACGTTCCTGAGCAGCGTTTCGGCGGTGCGACGGATCGTCTTCGAATCGTCGATCACCATGACCTTCAAGGCGCTGGGATGATGTTCCATAAAATGCTCTACCGTCGCCTTTGCGAAACAAATTGTCCGTTTGCCGGTTAACGCGGCTCGAAACCCTTGATGTTCAAGGGCTAGCACGACATGGCAGCCTTTTTAGCACAGTCTCCAAAACCAATCTATCGGCCGGCTTGCAAGGTGGTTTTTCCTTGACCGGGAACACACTCGGCGCCACTCTGACGCCACTTTTATACGCTGATCTTTTGTAGGAGCGAGCTTGCTCGCGATGGTCGTCAACGATGACGCGCCTTCGCAGGATGAGCGCGGTGCTCTGAAGTCCATCGCGAGCAAGCTCGCTCCTGCAAAGGTCGCCATAGCCCCCAAATTTCGAGGAAACACCCATGAGCGTTCGCGTCGGGATTGTCATGGACCCTATCGCCAGCATTTCCTATAAAAAGGATAGCTCGCTGGCCATGCTGCTGGCCGCGCAGAAGCGTGGCTGGGAGCTGTTCTACATGGAACAGCGTGACCTGTATCAGGGCGAAGGCCAGGCGCGGGCGCGGATGCGTCCGCTGCAGGTGTTCGCCAACCCGGAAAAATGGTTCGAACTGGGCGCTGAAAGCGATGAGTTGCTGAGCGATCTGGACGTGATCCTGATGCGCAAGGATCCGCCGTTCGACCTGGAGTTCGTCTACTCCACCTATTTGCTGGAACAAGCCGAGCGCGCCGGCGTGCTGGTAGTCAACAAGCCGCAAAGCCTGCGCGACTGCAACGAAAAGCTGTTCGCCACACTGTTCCCGCAGTGCACGCCGCCGACCGTGGTCAGCCGCCGCGCCGACGTACTGCGTGAGTTCGCCGCCAAACACGGCGATGTCATCCTCAAGCCGCTCGACGGCATGGGCGGCACTTCGATTTTCCGTCACCGCGCGGGCGATCCGAACCTGTCGGTTATCCTCGAAACCCTCACCGCCCTCGGCGCCCAGCAGATCATGGGCCAGGCCTACCTGCCAGCGATCAAGGACGGCGACAAGCGCATCCTGATGATCGACGGCGAGCCTGTGGATTATTGCCTGGCGCGGATTCCGGCCCAGGGCGAAACCCGTGGCAACCTGGCCGCCGGTGGCCGTGGCGAAGCCCGACCGCTGACCGACAAGGACCGCTGGATCGCCGCACAAGTCGGCCCGACCCTGCGTGAGAAAGGCCTGTTGTTCGTTGGCCTGGACGTGATCGGCGAGCACCTGACCGAGATCAACGTCACCAGCCCGACCTGCATTCGCGAGATCGACAATGCGTTTGGCACCGACATCGGTGGCCTGTTGATGGATGCCATCGATCAGAAGCTCAAGGCACGTTGATTAGCCAAACCAACATTGCGTTATCATGCGCGGCCTGTGAAAACGCGATGTTGGTTTCCTTGTCATGACACTCCCGTCCGATCTGCCTGCCGAACTCGCCCACCGTGGCGTGCGCCCGGCCGATCGCCTCGGTTTTACCCTGTTTCTGGCAGCGCTGATCCACCTGGCCTTGCTGTTGGGCGTCGGGTTTGCAGTGGTCGAACCCAAGCAGATCAGCAAAACCCTGGAAATCACCCTCGCCACCTTCAAAAGCGAAAAGAAGCCTGAGAAAGCCGATTTTCTGGCCCAGGAGAATCAGCAAGGCAGCGGCACCCTGGATAAAAAGGCGATTCCCAAGACCACCGAGGTCGCGCCATTCCAGGACAACAAGGTACAGAAGGTCACGCCACCGCCGGCCGCCAAGCCTGACGTACAGGAAGCGCCACCGAAGGCGGCCGTGACCACCGTGGCGCCGAAGCCGAAAAAAGCCCCCGCCAGGACCGAGGAACCCAAGACCGAGGTCAAACCCCAGGTCCAGGCGCCGACGTTCGACAGCGAGCAACTGTCCAGCGACATCGCCAGCCTCGAAGCGGAACTGGCCGCCGAACAACAGCTGTACGCCAAGCGCCCGCGCATTCACCGCCTGAGCGCGGCCTCGACCATGCGCGACAAGGGTGCCTGGTACAAGGACGAATGGCGCAAAAAAGTCGAGCGTATCGGCAACCTCAACTACCCCGACGAAGCGCGGCGCAAACAGATCTACGGCAATTTGCGCCTGATGGTATCGATCAATCGCGACGGTTCGCTGTATGAAGTGCTGGTGCTGGAGTCTTCAGGCCAGCCGCTGCTGGACCAGGCCGCACAGCGGATTGTCCGGCTGGCAGCGCCATTTGCACCGTTTACCGGGGATTTGTCGGATGTTGACCGGCTTGAGATCATCCGCACCTGGAAATTTGCCCGCGGCGATCGTCTCTCCAGCAACTGACCACACACCCCCACCTGTAGGAGCGAGCTTGCTCGCGATAAACCTGAGAGCACCGCGGGGTGTCAACCAGGCAGCGTTATCCTTGACGACCATCGCGAGCAAGCTCGCTCCTACAGAATTGCGCTATTTCCCATGCATCCCCAGCTTGTCAGTTTGCCCCCTGAACGCCACACTAGCGCACATGAAAAACGTTATCCCCAGCTACCTCAAGCATCAATTCCTGATCGCCATGCCACACATGGCCGACCCGAACTTTGCGCACACCTTGACCTACATCGTCGAGCACACGGCCAATGGTGCCATGGGGCTGGTGGTCAACCGCCCGCAAGAGCTGAACCTGGCCGATATCCTCGAGCAATTACGCCCGAATATCGAACCGCCAGCGCTTTGCCAGCATGTGCCAATTTTTATCGGCGGCCCGGTGCAGACCGATCGCGGTTTTGTCCTGCACCCTTCGGGCAAGACTTTCCAGGCAACCGTTGATCTGGAAGACGACTTATCCCTGTCGACCACCCAGGACATACTGTTCGCCATCGCTGACGGTGTTGGCCCGGAAAAAAGCCTGATTGCCCTCGGCTATGCCGGTTGGGAAGCCGGGCAACTGGAAGCCGAACTGGCGCAGAACGCCTGGCTGACCTGCCCGTTTGACGCCGACATCCTGTTCAACACCAGCAGCGAGCTGCGCCTGGAAGCGGCGGCCAAACACCTTGGCATCAACCTCAGCCTGCTCACCAGCCAGGCAGGGCACGCCTGATGGCCCTGCGGCTGATTCTCGGATTCGACTACGGCACCAAACAGATCGGCGTTGCGGTCGGCCAGGTGGTTACCGGCCAGGCTCGCGAGCTGTGCACCCTGAAAGCGCAGAACGGCATTCCTGACTGGAACCAGGTCGAAGCCCTCATCAAAGAGTGGAAACCCGATGCCGTGGTGGTCGGCCTGCCGTTGAACATGGACGGCACGCCCAGCGACATGTGCGCCCGCGCGGAAAAGTTCGCCCGGCGCCTGAACGGACGCTTCAACCTGCCCTTTTATACCCACGATGAGCGCCTGACCACCTTCGAGGCCAAGGGCGAACGCCTGGCTCGTGGCGGCCAGAAAGGCAGTTACCGCGACAACCCGGTCGATGCCATCGCCGCCGCCCTGCTGCTGCAAGGCTGGCTCGACGAGAATGGCGCACTGTTCGAATCCTGAAGAGCCGCTACACGTCTCTATTAGCTACAACCCGAGCCACCAGCAGTACAACCGGCCCGGGCCCAAGAAGGAGCAACCATGAGCCTGCCCAATCCCGCCGAACTGATCAGCCAGATGGCGACCCGACTTGACGCTTATCTGGCCAAACGAGGCATTAGCGACCCGCGTTTCATCGGCATCCGCACCGGTGGCGTCTGGGTGGCCCAGGCCCTGCTCAAGGAACTGGGCAGCGCGGAACCCCTCGGTACCCTGGACGTGTCCTTCTACCGCGACGATTTCAGCCAGAGCGGCCTGCACCCGCAGGTTCGCCCTTCGGCCTTGCCGTTCGAGATCGAAGGCCAGCACCTGGTGCTGGTCGACGACGTGCTGATGAGCGGTCGGACCATCCGCGCCGCCATGAACGAACTGTTCGACTACGGCCGCCCGGCCAGCGTGACGCTGGTGTGCCTGCTGGATCTGGACGCCGGCGAGCTGCCGATCCGCCCGAACGTGGTCGGCGCCACCCTGTCGCTGGCGGCCCACGAACGGGTGAAGCTGTCCGGTCCGGAGCTCGCGCTCGAACTGCAAGACCTCGCCCTTTAATTCGCCCTATTGAGAGTCCCCCTTGCGATGACGCCTCTAGAAACCAAGCGCCCGCTGCAGCTCAATGATCAGGGCCAGCTGCGCCACTTCCTCTCGCTCGACGGTTTGCGCCGCGAGCTGCTGACGGAAATCCTCGACACCGCCGATTCCTTCCTCGAAGTCGGCGCCCGGGCCGTGAAGAAAGTCCCGTTGCTGCGCGGCAAGACCGTGTGCAACGTGTTCTTCGAGAACTCGACCCGCACCCGCACCACCTTCGAACTGGCGGCCCAGCGGCTCTCGGCGGACGTGATCACCCTCAACGTGTCCACGTCGTCGGCGAGCAAGGGTGAAACCCTGCTCGACACCCTGCGCAACCTGGAAGCCATGGCCGCCGACATGTTCGTCGTGCGTCACGGTGATTCCGGTGCCGCGCACTTCATCGCCGAGCATGTCTGCCCGCAGGTGGCGATCATCAACGGCGGTGACGGCCGGCACGCGCATCCGACCCAGGGCATGCTCGACATGCTGACCATCCGCCGGCACAAGGGCGGTTTCGAGAACCTTTCGGTGGCCATCGTCGGCGACATCCTGCATTCGCGGGTCGCACGCTCGAACATGCTGGCCCTGAAAACCCTCGGGTGCCCGGACATCCGCGTGATCGCGCCGAAGACCCTGCTGCCGATCGGCATCGAGCAATACGGCGTGAAGGTCTACACCGACATGGCCGAAGGCCTGAAAGACGTCGACGTAGTGATCATGTTGCGCCTGCAGCGTGAACGCATGACCGGCGGCCTGCTGCCGAGCGAAGGCGAGTTCTACCGCCTGTTCGGCCTGACCACCGCGCGCCTGGCCGGCGCCAAGCCCGATGCCATCGTGATGCACCCGGGGCCGATCAACCGTGGCGTGGAAATCGAGTCGGCAGTGGCCGACGGCCCGCACTCGGTGATCCTCAACCAGGTGACCTACGGGATCGCCATTCGTATGGCCGTGCTGTCCATGGCCATGAGCGGGCAGACTGCCCAGCGCCAATTCGAGCAGGAGAAAGCCCAGTGAAGCTCAGCATTCTCGGCGCCCGCGTGATCGATCCGGCCAGTGGCCTGGATCAAGTGACCGATATCCACATTGAAGCTTGCAAGATCGTCGCCCTTGGTGCTGCGCCAGCCGGTTTTGTCGCTGTAGACACCATCGACGCCAAAGGCCTGGTGGCCGCTCCCGGCCTGGTCGATCTCAACGTTGCCCTGCGCGAGCCGGGCTACAGCCGCAAAGGCTCGATTGTCAGCGAAACCCGCGCAGCGGCGGCTGGCGGCGTAACCAGCCTGTGCTGCCCGCCGAAGACCAAACCGGTGCTGGACACCTCCGCGGTGGCCGAACTGATCCTCGACCGCGCCCGTGAGGCCGGCAACACTAAAGTCTTCCCGATTGGCGCCCTGAGCAAAGGCCTGGACGGTGAACAGCTGGCAGAGCTGGTGGCACTGCGAGATGCCGGTTGCGTGGCCTTCGGCAATGGCCTGGAGAGTTTCCGCAATACCCGCACCCTGTGCCGGGCGCTGGACTACGCGGCGACTTTCGACCTGACAGTGATCTTCAACTCCCAGGATCACGACCTGGCCGAGGGCGGCCTGGCCCATGAAGGCCCGACCGCCAGCTTCCTTGGCTTGCCGGGCATTCCGGAAACCGCGGAAACCGTGGCCCTGGCCCGGGACCTGCTGCTGGTCGAACAGACCGGCGTGCGCGCGCACTTCAGCCAGCTCACCAGCGCTCGCGGCGTAGCCCTGATCGCCCAGGCCCAGGCCCGAGGCTTGAAGGTCACGGCAGATGTCGCCCTGTACCAGTTGATCCTGACCGACGAAGCACTGATCGATTTCAGCAGCCTCTATCACGTCCAGCCACCGCTACGTACCCGCGCCGACCGCGAAGGCCTGCGCGCAGCGGTGAAATCGGGCGTGGTCTCGGCCATCTCCAGTCATCATCAACCCCACGAGCGTGACGCCAAACTGGCACCGTTCGGCGCGACCGAGCCGGGCATCAGCAGCGTCGAACTGCTGCTGCCACTGGCAATGACCCTGGTCGAAGACGGCTTGCTGGACCTGCCGACGCTACTGAAACGCCTGAGCGTCGGCCCTGCCGAGGCCTTGCGCCTGCCGGCAGGCAAACTGGCGGTGGGTGGCGCGGCGGACATCGTGCTGTTCGACCCGGCGGCCTCGACCGTGGCGGGTGAAAGCTGGCTGTCCAAAGGCGAAAACTGCCCGTTCATTGGCCACAGCCTGCCGGGCGTAGTGCGTTACACCCTGGTGGATGGACGAATCAGTCACCAGGCGTAACTCCGCGTCGCCTGCATTCGCGAGCAAGCCCGCTCTCACATTAGTTCTGCGATGAACACAGTATCTGTGAACACCAAAGATCAAATGTGGGAGCGGGCTTGCTCGCGAAGGCTTACTGGAAGACGCCTCTGTTCTGTGCGTTACGCGGTGAAACCTGGTCATTCAACGTCCAGAAGTCATACAGCCCTCCCACCCTTCCTCCGCTGCCTTTCCCCAAACAGCACCGCCGCATCAAGAAAACTTCTACAAGCGATGGCGAAAAAAACTATCCAGCGAACAGAAATTTCTGACTTCTCACCATCTGTGCGAAAGGAACTTCGCAACATACAGAAATAGCCTACAAAGTTATTGAATGCAGATTCAATACCCATCATTGAGTATAAAAACAGCACAAGGAAAAATCAGACAGCTTCACAGTTAACCTTGGGTTCAACTGGGGAGCCTATGCGACTGTAGATTGGCAGGGAGCCGGTGAAGCCATCATCACCAACGACGGGCAAACTTACTCATTTCCACTGTGCGATGACCACGTCAACTCCTCAGCCGCAAGGGATATGCTCCATGATTGGTCAAAACGAAAAGTGGCATAAAAAGCCCATACTTACGAGCTTCTACACTCAAGAAGAGCCCATATGAAGACTCTCTACAAACACCTGAACTACATCTACCCTTTACTTTTAACGATCACTGCCAGCGTAGCAATATTTACCATAGAAAGAAATTTGAGCGCAGGCATTTACGACATAGATCGAGACTCAATCGGAATACCAATAGGCGCAATCCTGATTGCGGGATTAGTGTTATTCATATTTCACCTAATGCAAATATTTTTATACAGAAAAGCCCGCCACACCAATTCAACCTTGATAAAAATATCAGCATTAATAGTTGCAATTACATCGCTTGCGATTCTCGCCGACAGCATAAATTACTGGGCCACCCCAAACCACTTCATCATTTCAATCTTATACAGCTTCAGCACAATGGCATTTTTAACGCTTCAGCTTCAATTACTGAAAGCATTTCAGTAACCACTCATAGGCTGTAATTCAAGCGGGCAGATAGCTGGACTAGTCACCAGAAGTAAAAACCTGCGGCGAGGGGGCTGCCCCTCGCCGCAGAAATCAGCGACTCTGTGCGTTACGCACGGAAACCTGGTCATTCAACGTCCAGAAGTCATACAGCACGCCAATAAAGAACAACCCGCCCGTCAGCAGGTAAAGCAGCCCACTGATCCATTTCCCCTGATACATCCGGTGCACGCCAAACACCCCGAGAAACGTCAGCAGAATCCACGCCACGTTGTATTCGATCGGCCCGGCGGTGAACCTCAGGTCCGCTTCACGGTCCATGGACGGGATCAGGAAGATGTCGATCAGCCAACCGATGCCCAGCAAGCCGAAGGTGAAGAACCAGATCGTCCCGGTCACCGGCTTGCCGTAATAGAAGCGATGAGCGCCGGTAAAGCCGAAAATCCATAGCAGGTAACCGATCACTTTGCTGTGGGTGTCTTGCTGCTGGACTGTCTGTTGATAGGGGTTCATGAATGACCTCGATTCGCGCGATAGATAAATATTCTTCATTTCTTTGTGACTTTTTTACAGGCACCCGACGTATGGCAGGTGCTACCTTCACTCCCGTCAAAGCCTTGTAACACCTGACTTGTGTCGGACAATTGCGCCAATTTGCCGCTATTTTGCCGCCATTGCCCCCCAGGTTGAATCGACCAACGGCCTCGGAGGCGGCAAAAAAGCTGTTATAAAGTTGCGCGCCAACTTATTAAGAGCCTTGCCTAATGCGTTCATTTTTCAAGACATGGCTAACCATTTGCCTTTTGATGCCACTGGCCGCCCACGCCACCAATCGTGAGCAACGTCTTCCTAACGTTAATGGTTACACCCCCAAATCCCATGTTTCTGCTCCTTCGAGCAAAGACAAGAAATTCGCTAAACATGCTCCGACACTGGCCAGCGAAAACAGCGGCCTGGTTCCACCGATGGGCACCAAGGAAAGCAGCAACGTGCTGAGTCGCGCTGTGAACGTCCTTGGCACTCCCTATCGCTGGGGCGGCAGCAGCCCAAGCAAAGGTTTCGATTGCAGCGGCCTGGTGAAATACGCGTTCAACGACGCCACGTTCGACCTGCCACGCACCTCCAACGCCATGGCCAGCGGTCATGGGGAGAAAGTCGATCGCGACGACCTGAAGCCGGGCGACCTGATTTTCTTCAACATCAAGAGCCGTCGGGTCAATCACGTTGCCATTTACCTGGGTAACGACCGCTTCATCCACGCCCCACGTCGCGGCAAGTCGGTGAGCATCGACACTTTGAAGAAACCGTACTGGGAAAACCACTACGTGGTTGCCAAGCGGGTTCTGCCGAAAGAGCCGAATCAGTTGCGTGTGGTTCAGCGTTGATTTGAGCTTCCGGGGAATGCCCTTGGAAAGCGCTTGAACATGATGGCCCCTTCGCGAGTAAGCCCGCTCCCACTTTGGAATGCATTCCCCTGTGGGAGCGGCGGTGCGGCGATCCGACTTGCTCGCGAAGAGGCCCTTGAAAGCACCGCAAATCCTCCTCAAAAACCATCCGGCGACCGCGCCTTCTCCTGCGCATGATCACGACTGATCAAACCCCTGGTCACCAAGCCTTTCAAACTCATATCCAGCGTCTGCATTCCCAATGCCCCTCCCGACTGAATCGCCGAGTACATCTGCGCCACCTTGTCCTCGCGGATCAGGCTCCGGATCGCCGACGTCCCCAGCATGATCTCGTGGGCCGCGATGCGCCCGCCACCGACCTTCTTCACCAGCACCTGGGATACCACCGCCAGCAGCGACTCGGAGAGCATCGAGCGCACCATCGACTTCTCGTCCCCCGGAAACACGTCGACCACCCGGTCGATGGTCTTCGCCGCCGACGTGGTGTGCAGAGTGCCGAACACCAGATGGCCGGTTTCAGCGGCGGTCAGCGCCAGGCGAATGGTTTCCAGATCGCGCATCTCCCCCACCAGAATCACGTCCGGGTCTTCCCGCAGCGCCGAACGCAACGCGGTGGCGAAACTACGGGTATCGCGATGAACTTCACGCTGATTGATCAGGCACTTGCGCGACTCGTGAACGAACTCGATAGGGTCCTCGATGGTGAGGATGTGGTGATGGCGATGGGTATTGAGGTAATCGATCATCGCCGCCAGCGTGGTGGATTTGCCGGAACCGGTCGGGCCGGTCACCAGCACCAGGCCACGGGGAGCGTCAGTCATCTTGCGAAACACTTCTCCCATGCCCAGTTCGTCCATGCTCTGCACTTTTGACGGGATGGTACGAAACACGGCGCCCGCGCCACGGTTCTGATTGAACGCATTGACCCGAAAACGCGCCACACCGGCCACTTCAAAGGAAAAATCGATTTCCAGATGCTTCTCGAAGTCAACCCGCTGGGCGTCATTCATGATGGAGAAGACCAGCGCCTGCACCTGCTGGTGGTCCATGGCCGGCAGGTTGATGCGTCGCACATCGCCATCCACCCGAATCATCGGCGGCAGGCCGGCGGACAAGTGCAGGTCGGATGCGCCCTGTTTAGCGCTGAACGCCAGCAGCTCGGTGATATCCATTGCGCCCCTCAATTCCAGTAGAATGCCGCGAACCTTCAGACCGCTGGCGCCTCTTGATGTCCACCATAGCAGACAACATTCTCGAAGTTAGTTCGCGCATCCATGCCGCGACACTCGCCGCCAACCGCGCCGAAAACTGCGTCCAGCTGTTGGCCGTGAGCAAGACCAAGCCTGCACAAGACCTGCGTGAAGCCTACGCCGCCGGCCAGCGTGACTTTGGCGAGAACTACCTGCAGGAAGCGCTGGGCAAGCAGCTCGAACTGGCCGACCTGCCCTTGATCTGGCACTTCATCGGCCCCATTCAATCGAACAAGACTCGCGCTATCGCCGAACATTTCGACTGGGTGCATTCCGTGGATCGCCTGAAAATCGCACAACGCCTGTCCGAACAACGTCCCGCCGACTTGCCGCCGCTGAACATCTGCATTCAGGTCAACGTAAGCGGTGAAGCCAGCAAATCCGGTTGCACCCCGGCCGACCTGCCGGCCCTGGCCAGCGCCATCAGCGCCTTGCCGCGCTTGAATCTGCGCGGGTTGATGGCCATCCCCGAGCCGACCGAAGACCGCGCCGCCCAGGATGCCGCGTTTGCTGCCGTGCGCGACCTGATCAAAAGCCTGCAAGCCAGCCTGAACCTGCCGCTCGACACACTTTCCATGGGCATGAGCCACGACCTTGAGTCGGCCATCGCCCAGGGCGCCACCTGGGTCCGCATCGGTACGGCCCTGTTTGGTGCTCGCGACTACAGCCAGCCATGAACGATGGCTGACACACTTCTGAATAAGGACCTGACATGAGCAAGACACGTATTGCCTTTATCGGTGCCGGCAACATGGCCGCCAGCCTGATCGGCGGCCTGCGGGCCAAGGGTCTGGAAGCCACACAGATCCGCGCCAGCGATCCGGGCGAAGAAACCCGCGCCCGCGTGAGTGCTGAACACGGCATCGAAACCTTCGCCGACAACGCCCAGGCCATCGATGGCGCCGACGTCGTCGTCCTCGCGGTCAAGCCCCAGGCGATGAAAGCCGTGTGCGAAGCCCTGCGCCCAAGCCTCAAGCCCGATCAACTGGTGGTTTCGATTGCCGCAGGCATCACCTGCGCCAGCATGAATAACTGGCTCGGTGCCCAGCCGATCGTGCGCTGCATGCCCAACACCCCGGCGCTGGTACGTCAGGGCGCGAGCGGCCTGTTCGCAACAGCCGAAGTGTCAGTTGAACAGCGTCAGCAGGCCCAGGAGCTGCTGTCCGCGGTCGGTATCGCCCTATGGCTGAATGAAGAGCAGCAACTGGACGCCGTCACCGCCGTTTCCGGCTCGGGTCCGGCGTATTTCTTCCTGCTGATCGAGGCCATGACCGCCGCCGGCGTGAAACTCGGCCTGCCAGCGGACATCGCCGCGCAACTGACGCTGCAAACCGCACTGGGCGCCGCACACATGGCGGTCTCCAGCGACGTCGACGCTGCCGAGTTGCGCCGCCGTGTCACCTCGCCTGCGGGCACCACGGAAGCTGCAATCAAGTCGTTCCAGGCCAATGGCTTTGAAGCCCTGGTTGAAAAAGCACTCGGCGCTGCCGCGCATCGCTCGGCCGAGATGGCCGAACAACTGGGTCAATAAGGAGCTTTTCATGATTGGATTGAACACCGCAGCGGTCTACGTGCTGCAAACCCTCGGCAGCCTGTACCTGCTGATCGTGCTGATGCGTTTCGTGCTGCAACTGGTGCGGGCGAACTTCTACAACCCGCTCTGCCAGTTCGCCGTGAAGGCTACCCAGCCGCTGCTCAAGCCGCTGCGCCGGATCATCCCGAGCATGTTCGGCCTGGACATGTCCTCGCTGGTGCTGGCGATCCTGGTGCAACTGGCGCTGATGGCCCTGACCCTGTTGCTGACCTACGGCACCACCGGCAACCCGCTGCAACTGCTGATCTGGTCGATCATTGGGGTGACCGCGCTGTTCCTGAAGATTTTCTTCTTTGCCCTGATCATCAGCGTGATCCTGTCCTGGGTCGCCCCGGGCAGCCATAACCCGGGCGCTGAACTGGTGAACGACATCTGCGAACCGGCCCTGGCGCCGTTCCGCAAGTTCCTGCCAAACCTTGGCGGGCTTGATCTGTCGCCAATCTTTGCATTCCTGGCGATCAAACTGATCGACATGCTGGTGATCAACAACCTCGCCGCGATGACCATGATGCCGGAAATCCTCCGCGTGCTGATCTGACCCGGTGAGCTGGTTTCGCTGGGACGGTGACGACCTGATTCTGGAGTGTCACCTGCAACCGGCAGCCCGTAGCGATGATTTCTGCGGGCTGCACGGCGATCGCCTGAAGATCCGCCTGACCGCGCCGCCAGTCGAGGGCAAGGCCAACGCGTACCTGATGGCCTTTCTGGCCAAGGCCTTTGGCGTGTCCAGGAGCCAGGTCAGCCTGATCAGTGGCGAGCTGAACCGGCAGAAACGGGTGCGAATCTGCTCACCGAAAAAGTTGCCCGACCTTCCCGACCTGAAACGCTGAACCCACTGTAGGAGCTGGCTTGCCAGCGATCCAGGCAACGCGGTACATCAGACCCGGCGCCTCGCCGGCAAGCCGGCTCCTACAGTGGGTAAGGGTTAGCTTGCTGCTAGAGGCAGCGGTCTTTAGACTTACGCCTCATTTCAATGAGAGCAGGGTCGATGCCAGCTGCCTTTCCCCCCGATTCTGTTGGTCTGGTGACGCCGCAAGTGGCGCACTTCAGCGAGCCGCTGGCCTTGGCCTGTGGACGTTCGCTCCCGGCCTATGACCTGATTTACGAAACCTACGGCACGCTGAACGCCACGGCGAGCAACGCCGTGCTGATCTGCCACGCCTTGTCCGGGCACCACCACGCCGCCGGCTATCACAGCCCCGACGACCGCAAGCCCGGTTGGTGGGACAGCTGCATCGGCCCCGGCAAGCCAATCGACACCAACAAGTTCTTCGTGGTCAGCCTGAACAACCTCGGCGGCTGCAACGGCTCCACCGGGCCGAGCAGCATCAACCCCGAGACCGGCAAGCCGTTCGGCGCCGACTTCCCGGTCTTGACCGTCGAGGATTGGGTACACAGCCAGGCGCGCCTGGCAGATCGTCTCGGCATCGCCCAGTTCGCGGCCGTGATCGGCGGCAGCCTCGGCGGCATGCAGGCGATGCAATGGAGCATCACCTACCCTGACCGCATCCGTCACTGCCTGTCCATCGCCTCGGCACCCAAGCTGTCGGCACAGAACATCGCGTTCAACGAAGTGGCGCGCCAGGCAATCCTCACCGACCCTGAATTCCACGGCGGTTCGTTCCAGGAACACAACGTGATCCCCAAGCGCGGCCTGATGCTGGCGCGGATGGTCGGGCACATCACCTACCTGTCCGATGACTCCATGGGCGAGAAATTCGGCCGCGGGCTCAAGAGCGAGAAGCTCAACTACGACTTCCACAGCGTCGAGTTCCAGGTTGAAAGCTACCTGCGCTATCAGGGCGAAGAGTTCTCCGGACGCTTCGATGCCAACACCTATCTGTTGATGACCAAAGCGCTCGATTACTTCGATCCGGCGGCGAACTTCGACGATAACCTGGCAAAAACCTTTGAAGGTGCCAAGGCCAAGTTCTGCGTGATGTCGTTCACCACCGACTGGCGCTTCTCCCCTGCCCGCTCGCGGGAACTGGTGGATGCGCTGATGGCCGCGCGCAAGGACGTCTGCTACCTCGAGATCGACGCACCGCAAGGCCACGACGCCTTCCTGATTCCGATCCCGCGCTATCTGCAGGCATTCGGCAATTACATGAACCGCATTACGTTGTGAGAAAGCCATGAGAGCTGATCTGGAAATCATCCAGGAATGGATCCCCGCCGGCAGCCGCGTGCTCGACCTCGGGTGCGGCGATGGCGAACTGCTGACCTGGCTGCGCGATAACAAGCAAGTCACCGGTTATGGCCTGGAAAACGACGCCGACAACATCGCCGAGTGCGTGGCCAAGGGCATCAACGTCATCGAACAGGACCTGGACAAGGGCCTGGGCAACTTTGCCAGCAACAGTTTCGACATCGTGGTCATGACCCAGGCGCTGCAAGCGGTGCACTACCCGGACAGGATCCTCGACGAAATGCTGCGCGTCGGTCGCCAGTGCATCATCACCTTCCCGAACTTCGGTCACTGGCGCTGCCGCTGGTACCTGGCGAGCAAGGGCCGGATGCCGGTTTCCGAGTTCCTGCCGTACACCTGGTACAACACGCCGAACATTCACTTCTGCACCTTCGCGGACTTTGAAGCCTTGTGTCGCGAACGTGAAGCGAAGGTCATTGATCGACTTGCCGTGGATCAACAGCATCGGCACGGGTGGGCCAGTAAGCTATGGCCTAATCTGTTAGGTGAGATCGGAATCTACCGCGTCAGCAGTCCGGGACTTTCCGACCACAAGGTCGCGGTCTGATTCACCCTATTGCAAGGAGAACGATCATGGGTCGTCTAGCGTTATTTCTACTCACTGCCTGCCTGAGCGTTACCGCCATGGCCGCCGACGTCATCAAGGGCGAGCGCAAGGAAACCTTCGGTGACGTGACGGTGCATTACAACACCTTCAACTCCACCTACCTGACCCCGGACATTGCCAAGTCCGCCGAACTGATCCGCAGCAAGAACCAGGGCGTGATCAACATTTCGGTACTCAAGGAAGGCAAGCCACTGATGGCCCAGGTGAGCGGCTCGGTCAAAGACCTGACCAGCCAGACCGTGCCACTGAAATTCAAACAGATCACCGAGCAAGGCGCGATCTACTACATTGCGCAATACCCGGTGGATCAGCAGGAAGTCCGCACCTTCGATATCAAGGTGCAGACCGGCGATAAAACCAACACCATCAGTTTCCAACAAGAGCTTTTCCCCGGCCAATGATGAATTTCACCCAACTCGTACTGGCCAGCCATAACGCCGGCAAACTCAAGGAACTCCAGGCCATGCTCGGCGAATCGGTGCATTTGCGCTCGATCGGCGAGTTCAGCAGCGTCGAGCCTGAAGAAACCGGTCTGTCGTTCGTCGAGAACGCCATTCTCAAGGCCCGCAATGCCGCGCGCATTTCCGGCCTGCCGGCGCTGGCCGACGATTCCGGGCTGGCGGTGGATTTCCTCGGCGGAGCGCCAGGCATCTACTCGGCGCGTTATGCCGACGGCCGGGGCGATGCGGCGAACAACGCCAAGCTGCTCGACGTGTTGAAAGACGTGCCTGAAGCCGAACGTAGCGCGCAGTTCGTCTGCGTACTGGCGCTGGTGCGCCACGCCGATGATCCGTTGCCGATCCTCTGCGAAGGTTTGTGGCACGGACGCATCCTGACCCAGGCCAGCGGCGAACACGGTTTCGGCTACGATCCGCTGTTCTGGGTGCCGGAGCGCGATTGCTCCAGCGCCGAACTCAATCCCGGCGACAAGAACCAGATCAGCCACCGCGCCCGTGCAATGGATCTGCTGCGCCAGCGTCTGGGATTGAAATGACTTCTGAATCATCCGCGTCACCGCTGATCTTCGGTGGCGCGCAATCTCCTCGGGCGGCCTTGCCTGTGCTGCCGCCCCTGGCGTTGTACATCCACATCCCGTGGTGTGTGCGCAAATGCCCTTATTGCGACTTCAACTCCCACACCGCCAGCCCTGTGCTACCGGAAGAAGAGTATGTCGACGCCTTGCTCGCCGATCTCGATCAGGACCGGCACGCCGTCCATGGTCGTGAGCTGAGCTCGATCTTCTTTGGTGGCGGCACGCCAAGCCTGTTCAGCGCCAAGGCGCTGGGCCGTTTGCTCAAGGGCGTCGAGCAACGCATCCCGTTTGCCAGCGATATCGAAATCACTCTGGAAGCCAATCCGGGGACGTTCGAGCAGGACAAGTTCGTGGCGTACCGGAAACTGGGGATCAATCGTCTGTCGATCGGCATCCAGAGCTTTCAGCAAGAAAAGCTCGAGGCCCTGGGACGGATTCACAACGGCGACGAAGCGGTACGCGCCGCCGGCATGGCGCGGCAGGCCGGGTTCGACAACTTCAACCTGGACTTGATGCATGGCTTGCCGAATCAGTCCCTGGACGATGCCTTGGCCGACCTGCGCACAGCCATCGCCCTGAAACCGACACACCTGTCGTGGTATCAACTGACCCTGGAACCGAACACGGTGTTCTGGAACCAGCCGCCGACGCTGCCGGAAGACGACACGCTGTGGGACATTCAGGAAGCCGGGCAAGCGCTGCTGGCCGAACACGGTTACGCGCAATACGAAGTCTCGGCCTATGCCCTGCCCGGTCGCCCGGCGCGACATAACCTCAATTACTGGAGTTTTGGTGACTTCATTGGCATCGGCGCCGGCGCCCATGGCAAGCTCAGTCACCCGGACGGGCGCATCATCCGCACCTGGAAGACCCGCCTGCCGAAGGATTACCTGAATCCGGCGAAAAGCTTCAAGGCCGGCGAGAAAGCGCTGAGCAATGAAGAGATGCCGTTCGAGTTCCTGATGAACGCGCTGCGCCTGACCGAGGGTGTCGAATCACGGCTGTACCCGGAACGCACGGGTATGTCGCTGGACAGCCTCGCCGAAGGTCGCCGCGACGCAGAACAAAGCGGCCTGTTACGGGTCGAACCGTCACGTCTGGCGGCCACCGAGCGCGGACAGCTCTTCCTCAACGACTTGCTGCAGAAATTTCTGACATAAGGAAATCGAATGGATCTGATACTCGACCTGCTGGCCACAGTATCCCGCTGGAGCCGCAGCAACCTCTCGGAAATCGCCCTGGCCCTGGTGGGCTGCCTGCTGGTGCTGTTTGGTGCGGATTTCAAAGGCTGGGTCGAGCAGCGTCTGGGCAGCATCGCCGGCGCCTTGCGCGTGCCACTGATGTCCCTGCTGTGCATGATCGGCAGCGGCGCGGCGCTGATCTACGCCACGCCATGGGTCGTGCGCGGCTTGAGCCAGTTCAACAACTACAGCCTCGCGCCGGTGTTGCTGGTGGTGCTGGTGCTCATTGGCGTCGTAGCCGACCGCCGCTGAATTTTTGACCAACACAAAGCCACTGTAGGAGCGAGCCTGCTCGCGATGGTCGTCAACGATGACGCGGGGATTCTGAATGCCCGCGCCGCTCTCGGATTCATCGCGAGCAGGCTCGCTCCTACAGTTTGGATTGTGTGAAGTTTAGGACTGTTTTTCGAACTTCAGATCCCACACGCCATGCCCAAGACGTTCGCCACGGCGTTCGAACTTGGTGATCGGGCGCTCGGCCGGGCGCGGTACGCACTTGCCGTCTTCGGCAAGGTTGCGGTAACCCGGTGCAACGCTCATCACTTCCAGCATGTATTCGGCGTAGGGTTCCCAGTCGGTGGCCATGTGCAGAATGCCGCCGACCTTCAACTTGCTGCGCACCAGCTCAGCGAAGGACGCCTGAACGATACGGCGCTTGTGATGACGGCTCTTGTGCCACGGGTCCGGGAAAAACAGCATCAGGCGATCGAGGCTGTTATCGGCCACGCAGCGGTTGAGCACTTCGATGGCGTCGCAATCGTAGACTCGCAGGTTGGTCAAACCCTGGGTCAGCACGCCATTGAGCAGCGCCCCGACACCCGGCCGGTGAACCTCCACGCCGATGAAATCCTGATCCGGAGCCGCCGCCGCCATTTCCAGCAGCGAATGGCCCATGCCGAAACCGATTTCCAGCGAGCGCGGTGCCGAGCGACCGAACACCTGGTCGAAGTCCACCGGCGCGTCGGCCAGCGGCAGCACGAACAGCGGCGCGCCCTGCTCCAGGCCGCGTTGCTGGCCTTCGGTCATGCGCCCGGCACGCATCACGAAACTCTTGATGCGGCGGTGTTGGCGCTCGTCGCCTTCTTCCGTCTGGATAGGCGTGTCGTTCGATTCAGTCATCAATGGCTCTTACTTGATCAGACCATCCAGCGGCGAAGAGGCGCTGGCATAGAGTTTTTTCGGCATACGGCCGGCGAGGTAGGCCAGGCGGCCTGCGACGATCGCATGTTTCATGGCTTCAGCCATCATGACCGGCTGCTGGGCATGGGCGATGGCCGAGTTCATCAGCACTGCATCACAACCCAGTTCCATGGCGATGGTGGCGTCGGAAGCGGTACCGACACCGGCATCCACCAGCACCGGGATTTTCGCTTCTTCGAGAATGATCTGCAGGTTGTACGGGTTGCAGATCCCCAGACCCGAACCGATCAGACCGGCCAGCGGCATGACCGCGATGCAGCCGATTTCCGCCAGTTGCCGGGCAATGATCGGATCGTCACTGGTGTAGACCATCACGTCGAAGCCTTCCTTGACCAGCGTTTCGGCGGCCTTGAGGGTTTCGATCACGTTGGGGAACAGGGTTTTCTGATCCGCCAGCACTTCCAGCTTCACCAGGTTGTGGCCATCGAGCAGCTCACGGGCCAGGCGGCAGGTGCGCACGGCCTCGATAGCGTCGTAGCAACCGGCGGTGTTCGGCAGGAAGGTGTAGCGATCCGGCGACAGCACTTCAAGCAGATTCGGCTCGCCCTCGATCTGTCCGAGGTTGGTGCGGCGCACGGCGAAAGTGACGATTTCGGCACCCGAGGCTTCGATGGCCTGGCGGGTTTCTTCCATGTCACGGTACTTGCCGGTACCGACCAGCAAACGCGACTGGTAAGTACGACCGGCCAGGACGAAAGGCTTGTCGCTACGAACGATGCTCATGGGAAATCCTCTGTAGGGGTGAGGTTCTTGCAGAATTCTGCGGCCACTCGGCCGAGACCACTAGCCGCCGCCGATGGCGTGCACCACTTCGACGTTGTCGCCGTCGTTCAACGTGGTGTCTGCGTGCTGGCTGCGCGGGACGATATCCAGATTGAGTTCGACCGCCACCCGACGTCCGGTCAGGTCCAGACGGGTCAGCAGGGCCGCAACGGTTTCACCGTCGGGCAGTTCAAAGGATTCGCCGTTCAACTGAATGCGCATGCCGGATGCCGCCATCATTTTTAGGGGCAGGCATTCTAGCCCGATCAGTCAGGTCGACCCAAGCCATTCGTCTGTAATGGGGCCCTGTAGGAGCGAGCTTGCTCGCGATGGACCCGAAAACACCTCGGGGTGTCAGGTTTCCAGCGTTACCGTTGACGTCCATCGCGAGCGAGCTCGCTCCCACAGGATCACGTCAGTCGCCAGGCGGCGAGGCCCAGGCAGAGCCAGCCCGCGAGGAAGGCCAGGCCGCCGAACGGGGTGACGATGCCAAGCTTGCTGACACCGGTCAGCGTGAGCACGTACAGGCTGCCGGAGAACAGCAGGATGCCGATGGCAAAGGATGCGCCGGCCCAGGTGAGCAAACGGCCGGGAACCTGCGTGGCCAACAGCGCCACGCCCAGCAGCGCCAGGGTATGCACCAGTTGATAGGTGACGCCGGTATGAAAAATCGTCAGATATTCAGGGGTCAGACGGCTTTTCAGGCCGTGGGCGGCAAAAGCCCCAAGGCCGACACCGGTGAAGCCGAAAAAAGCGGCCAGCATCAGAAAGCCACGCAGCATGCAGAACTCCAGTCAGACTCGATCAACAGGGTCTGTATAATGGCCCGCTCAACGGGTTCGGCCAAGCCATCTATATGCTGCGTATCTATTTTCGTCTTTTCACCAAGGCCGTGCTCTGGTTCATGGGTGGCAGCGTATTGCTGGTGCTGATCTTTCGCGTGGTACCGCCACCGGGGACGGCGCTGATGGTCGAGCGCAAGATCGAATCCTGGTTCGATGGCGAACCCATTGACCTGCAACGGACCTGGAAACCCTGGGACGAGATCTCCGATGACCTGAAAGTCGCCGTGATTGCCGGGGAAGACCAGAAGTTCTCCGAGCACTGGGGCTTCGATATCGGCGCGATTCAGGCCGCGTTTGCCCATAACGAGCGCGGCGGTTCGATCCGCGGCGCCAGCACCCTGAGCCAGCAAGTCTCGAAAAACCTGTTCCTGTGGTCCGGCCGCAGCTGGCTGCGCAAAGGCCTGGAGGCCTGGTTTACCGCGTTGATTGAAGTGCTCTGGCCCAAGCAGCGGATTCTTGAGGTTTATCTCAATAGCGTCGAATGGGATGAAGGGGTGTTTGGTGCAGAGGCAGCAGCCCGGTATCACTTCGGTGTAAGCGCTAAAACTCTCAGCCGCCAGCAATCGAGCTTACTGGCCGCCGTATTGCCCAACCCGCGAGTCTGGAGCGCTAGTCACCCTACTTCCTACGTCGCGCGTCGTGCCGGCTGGATACGACGGCAGATGAGTCAGCTGGGTGGTGGAAGCTATCTGGCAGGTCTCAACGATTCGCGCCGGGCGCCGTGGTCTCAATAACACGACGCCTTCCCCTGTAGGAGCGAGCCTGCTCGCGAAAAACCCAAGTGCGCCGCTGGGCATCTGGCTTTACGCGTTATCGTTCACGACCATCGCGGGCAAGCCCGCTCCCACAGGGGCCTGGGTGGACTTGAAAAATGGGCACAAACAAAAACGCCCCGATCAATGATCGGGGCGTTTTTTATTGCCTGCTCGCCAGTTACGCGGCGATCGACAACTTGAGCTTGTTCATCGCGCTCTTCTCGAGTTGGCGAATACGCTCGGCCGACACGTTGTACTTCTGCGCCAGGTCGTGCAGCGTGGCTTTTTCTTCCGCCAGCCAGCGCTGGTAGAGGATGTCACGGCTGCGGTCGTCCAGCACTTCCAGCGCTTCGTGCAGGTTGTGGTTGGAGTTGTCGCTCCAGTCGGCGTCTTCCAGTTGACGCGCCGGGTCGTACCGGTGGTCTTCCAGATAGTTGGCCGGCGACTGGAATGCACTGTCGTCGTCCGCTTCGGCAGCCGGGTCGAAGGCCATGTCATGGCCGGTCAGGCGACTTTCCATCTCGCGGACTTCCCGAGGCTCTACACCCAGGCTTTCCGCTACGCGATGGACTTCCTCGTTATTCAACCAGGCCAGACGTTTCTTCTGGCTGCGCAGATTGAAGAACAGCTTGCGCTGGGCCTTGGTGGTCGCGACTTTCACGATGCGCCAGTTGCGCAGGATGAACTCGTGGATTTCCGCCTTGATCCAGTGCACGGCAAAGGACACCAGGCGCACGCCCATTTCCGGGTTGAAGCGTTTCACGGCCTTCATCAGGCCGACGTTGCCTTCCTGGATCAGGTCAGCCTGAGCCAGGCCGTAGCCGGAATAGCTACGGGCGATATGTACGACAAAACGCAGGTGGGCGAGCACCATCTGCCGAGCCGCCCCCAAATCCTGCTCATAATAGAGACTCTCGGCCAGTTCACGCTCCTGCTCCGGCGACAGCAATGGAATGCTGTTGACGGTGTGCACATAGGCCTCCAGGTTCGCACCCGGGACCAGAGCATATGCAGGCTGCAAAGAATTGGTCATACGAAAAAACCTCCGACTTACAAACTCGTGCAGTTCAGCACTGCGAAAATTGACCGGAAACCGAAAGACAAGTTCCCTAAAACCCATAAACGCTGAAAGGTCAATACGAGCAAAATGATACTACTTAGGCGCAAGCTCCCTCAGGTGGCGTGCGACTGCAATCCATGCACCGATATACCCCAACAGCACCGCGCCAAGCAAGAGAGACAGACCGTCGGCAACTGGCACTCCAGCCAGCGCAAAGTCACTGCCGTACAAGCCGGCCAGCCCCACCACTGCATCGTTCAGCCAGTCAAGGCCGAACGCCAGTACGCCCCAAGACAGAATCCCCGCACCGAAGCCGTACAGCGCGCCCATATATAGAAAGGGCCTGCGTACATAGCTGTCAGTGCCGCCGACCAGTTTAATCACTTCTATCTCTGTGCGGCGGTTTTCAATATGAAGACGAATGGTATTGCCTATCACCAAAAGTAATGCAGAAACCAGGAGCACGGTCAGACCGAAGACAAAACGGTCACCCAGCTTGAGGATGGCGGCCAGACGCTCGACCCAGACTAAATCAAGTTGCGCCTGCTGTACCTTCGGCAACTCGGAAAGTTTTTGTCTTAATGCTTCAAGGGCTGGCTTGTCGACTTCGGTCGGCGTTACCAACACCACGCCCGGCAACGGGTTTTCCGGCAGTTCCTTGAGCGCCTCACCCAGACCGGACTGTTGCTGGAACTCTTCCAGCGCCTGCTCCCGGCCAACATATTCGGCCTCGGCGACGCCGGGCATACCCTTGATCTGATCGCGCAACGCTTCGCCTTGCGCTGGGCTCGCCTCGATTTCCAGATACAGGGAAATCTGTGCCGCGCGCTGCCAGGAACCGCCCAGACGTTCGACGTTACTTAGCAAAAGTGACAGGCCCATGGGCAAACTCAAGGCCACCGCCATCACCATGCAGGTGAAAAAACTGCCGATGGGTTGTTTGCCCAGACGGCGCAGGCTGTCCACCAGGCTGGCACGATGGCTTTCGATCCAGGCACGGAACAACGTGGCGAAGTCCGGCCCGTCGTCATCGTCGTGTTTTTTCTTTTGCGGTTGCGGATCGGCGGCTTTCGGGGCCACGCGCTCGGAAACCTTCGGGCTGCGGGTAGCACTCATACGGCAGCCTCCCCGTCGCCGATCAATCGGCCGCGTTGCAGGGTCAGCATGCGGTGACGCATGCGGGCGATCAGGGCCAGGTCGTGACTGGCGATCAGCACGCTGGTACCCAGACGGTTGATGTCTTCGAACACACCCATGATTTCGGCGGCCAGACGCGGGTCGAGGTTACCGGTCGGTTCGTCCGCCAGCAGCAAGGCCGGACGGTGGACGATGGCGCGGGCGATACCGACGCGCTGTTGCTGACCGGTGGACAGGTCACCCGGGTACAGATCGGTTTTATCCGACAGCGCCACGCGCTCCAGTGCCGAGTCCACGCGCTTGGCGATCTCGGCCTTGGACAGGCCCAGGATCTGCAATGGCAACGCGACGTTATTGAACACCGTGCGATCGAACAGCAACTGGTGATTCTGGAACACCACGCCGATCTGCCGACGCAGGAAAGGTATCTGCGCGTTGCTGATGGTGCTCAGGTCTTGCCCGGCGAGCAGCAACTTGCCGCTGGTCGGGCGCTCCATCGCCAGCAACAGGCGCAACAGGGTGGATTTACCGGCACCGGAATGGCCGGTGACAAACAGAAACTCGCCACGACGGACTCGAAAGCTCAGCTCATGCAAGCCGACGTGACCGTTCGGGTAGCGTTTACCGACCTGTTCGAAACGAATCATGAACGCTCCCGCTCGGCAAACAATGCCTGGACAAAGGGTTCTGCTTCAAAGGTACGCAAATCGTCGATGCCTTCGCCGACGCCGATGTAGCGGATCGGCAGGCCGAATTGCTTGGCCAGGGCGAAAATTACCCCGCCTTTTGCGGTGCCGTCGAGCTTGGTCAGCGCCAGGCCAGTCAGTTCGACGGTCTGGTTGAATTGCTTGGCCTGGTTGATGGCGTTCTGGCCGGTGCCGGCGTCAAGCACCAACAGCACTTCGTGAGGTGCGTCGGCGTCGAGCTTGCCGATCACCCGGCGAACTTTTTTCAGCTCTTCCATCAGGTTGTCTTTGGTGTGTAGGCGACCGGCGGTGTCGGCGATCAGCACATCGATGCCACGAGCCTTGGCGGCCTGCACGGCGTCGAAGATCACCGAAGCCGAGTCAGCGCCAGTGTGCTGCGCGATCACCGGGATCTTGTTGCGCTCGCCCCAGACCTGCAACTGCTCCACCGCCGCCGCACGGAAGGTATCGCCGGCTGCCAGCATGACTTTCTTGCCCTCCAGCTGCAGTTTCTTCGCCAGCTTGCCGATGGTGGTGGTCTTGCCGGCACCGTTGACGCCGACGACCAGAATCACGAACGGCTTGTTCTGCGAGGTGACTTTCAGCGGCTGCTCGACAGGCTTGAGCATGGCGGCCAGCTCGGCTTGCAGGGATTTGTACAGGGCATCGGCGTCGGCCAGCTCTTTGCGCGCGACCTTTTGCGTCAAACGCTGAATGATCACCGACGTGGCTTCTACGCCGACATCGGCGGTCAGCAAACGCGTCTCGAGATCTTCAAGCAGCTCGTCATCGATGACCTTCTTGCCCAGAAACAGGCTGGCCATGCCTTCGCCAATACTGGCGCTGGTCTTGGACAGGCCTTGCTTGAGACGGGCAAAGAAACCGGCCTTGGTTTCTTCGGTGCGTGCCGGCGCGGCCGGGGTTTCGACCGGAGCCGGGACGGGAGCAGCTGCTGCAACAACCGGGACTACCGGGGCTACGACGGGCGGAGCAACCGGTGCAGGTGCAGCCACAACGACGGGTGCCACCACCGGCTCGACCACAGGCGCATGGACCGGTGCCGGCGTGAACGCCGCCGAGGCCGGAATCGGCGGGGTCACATGGGGTGCCAGGTCATTCTCGACCAGTGCCACGGCCTCTTCCGCCACAGGTAAGGTCAGCCATGGCTCGGCAGCGGTAGTCAGCGGCTGCCCGATGATTTCGCGGACAGGTTCGACCTGCTGTTGCAGTACTGGCTCTGCAGTCGGCAGGACCACCGGCGCGGACGCTTGTTCTATTACCGGAGCCGCGGCAGGCGCTGGCTCAGGAGCGGGTTGTGGCTGTTCGACGGCGGGTTCCTGCGGCTTTTTGCGCAGCCATCCGAACAGGCTTTTCTTCTCGCCAGCCGCAGCTGGGGTCTTCTTGTCGTCGTTGGAACCAAACATGGAGGACGGCTATCTCACGGTAGCGACGCGCCAATGGCGCCCCGGCAATTAAATATTCGATGCAGAACAGACTGCGATTGACTCAGCTTGTTCACGCGCAACATTTTGTCGAGGTGCTCATCGGCGCCTCAAGAAATCGATTTCTCATAGGACTAAAGCAGCAAAATCGGCGAAAAAGCAGAATTTAGTTGATAAATATCCACCTTCCGTCGCAAACCCATACAACCTGATCAAGCATAAAGGCCTGATAGGCGTGGCCGCCGCTAAAACGGATCAGTATCCTAGCACCCTCTCGCCCGCTGACGCTAAGAACAAGCGGGCAGCCCCAAAGGTTTGAAAACGAATGAATGCTCTTGCCCGCCGCGCCGCAGGCCTGCTGCTCAGCACAGTTTGCCTGCCCCTTTCGGCCTTGGCTGCCGACCCGCAACCCACCCACGAATTCACCCTCGACAATGGCCTGAAGGTAGTCGTGCGTGAAGACCACCGTGCACCCGTGGTGGTTTCCCAGGTCTGGTACAAGGTCGGCTCCAGCTATGAGACACCGGGCAATACCGGCCTGTCCCACGCCCTGGAACACATGATGTTCAAGGGCAGCGAGAAAGTTGGCCCCGGCGAAGCCTCGCTGATCCTGCGCGACCTCGGCGCCGAAGAGAATGCATTCACCAGCGACGACTTCACCGCGTACTACCAGGTGCTGGCCCGCGACCGCTTGGGCGTAGCCTTCGAGCTGGAGGCCGACCGCATGGCCAGCCTGCGCCTGCCGGCCGACGAGTTCGCCAAGGAAATCGAGGTCATCAAGGAAGAACGTCGCCTGCGCACCGACGACAAGCCGATGTCCAAGGCCTACGAACGTTTCAAGGCCATGGCCTACCCGGCCAGCGGCTATCACACGCCGACCATCGGCTGGATGGCCGACCTTGAGCGAATGAATGTCGAAGAGCTGCGCCACTGGTACCAGACCTGGTATGTGCCGAACAACGCCACGCTGGTGGTGGTCGGCGACGTGACGCCTGACGAAGTCAAGGCTCTGGCCCAGCGCTATTTCGGCCCGATCGCCAAGCGTGATGTACCGGCCGCGAAAAAACCGCTGGAACTGGCCGAACCCGGCGAGCGCCAGATCACCCTGCACGTACAGACTCAACTGCCAAGCCTGATGCTGGCCTTCAACGTGCCGGGCATAGCCACCGCCGACGACAAGCGCCTGGTCAACGCCCTGCGCCTGATCTCGGCGCTGCTCGATGGCGGCTACAGCGGGCGCATCCCGACGCAACTGGAGCGCGGTGAAGAACTGGTGTCCGGCGGCTCGTCGAGTTACGACGCCTATACCCGTGGCGACAGTCTCTTCACCCTGTCGGCATCGCCAAACTCACAGAAGCACAAAACCATCGCCCAGGCGCAAGCCGGTTTGTGGAAGCTGCTCGAACAACTGAAAACCACCGCGCCGACCGCCGAAGAACTGGAGCGCGTACGCGCACAAGTCATTGCCGGCCTGGTTTACGAGCGCGACTCGATCACCAGCCAGGCTACTGCCATCGGCCAACTGGAAACCGTCGGCCTGTCATGGAAGCTGATGGACACCGAACTGGCCGACCTGGAAAGCGTGACACCGCAAGATATCCAGAAAGCCGCCAAGCTGTATTTCACCCGCGAACGTCTCAGCGTCGCCCATGTACTGCCTCTGGAGACGACTCATGAGTGAGCGTAAACCCTCCCGCCTGGCCCTGATCGGCCTGGTCGCCGTTGCCGTTATCGGTTCCGCTGCGTTCTATTTGTCACGCCCTGGCGAAACCAGTGCCAGCGAAGCCCTGGACAAGGCCAAGGCCAGCCAGAAACTGCAATCGCTGACCGAACTCAACGGCAAGGCACCGGACCACCGCAAGCTCGACGTGCAGACCTGGAACACCGCTGAAGGCACCAAGGTACTGTTCGTCGAAGCCCATGAGCTGCCGATGTTCGACATGCGCCTGATCTTCGCTGCCGGCAGTAGCCAGGACGGCAATACACCGGGCCTGGCGGTGTTGACCAACGCCATGCTCAACGAAGGCGTGGCCGGCAAAGACGTCGGTGCCATTGCCCAGGGCTTCGAAGGCTTGGGTGCCGACTTTGGCAACGGTGCCTATAAGGACATGGCAATCGCTTCACTGCGCAGCCTGAGCGCCAAGGACAAGCGCGAGCCGGCCCTGAAACTTTTTGCCGAAGTCATCGGCAAGCCGACTTTCCCTGCCGATTCGCTGGCCCGCATCAAGAACCAGATGCTCGCCGGTTTCGAATACCAGAAACAGAACCCCGGCAAACTGGCCAGCCTGGAACTGATGAACCGCTTGTACGGTGATCACCCGTACGCGCATTCCAGCGACGGCACGGCGAAAACCGTACCGACGATTACCGCGGCACAACTGCGTGCGTTCCACGAGAAAGCCTACGCAGCGGGTAACGTGGTGATCGCGCTGGTCGGTGACCTGTCCCGCGCGGAAGCCGAGACGATTGCCACACAGGTTTCCAGCGCCCTGCCCAAAGGCCCTGCGTTGCCGAAAATCGCGCAACCTGTCGAGCCCAAGGCTGGCGTCAACCATATCGAGTTCCCGTCCAAGCAGACCAACCTGATGCTCGCGCAACTGGGTATCGACCGCGACGATCCGGACTACGCGGCGTTGTCCATGGGTAACCAGATTCTCGGTGGCGGCGGCTTCGGCACCCGGTTGATGAGCGAAGTGCGCGAGAAGCGTGGCCTGACTTACGGCGTGTATTCAGGTTTCACACCGATGCAGGCGCGTGGCCCGTTCATGATCAACCTGCAAACCCGCGCCGAGATGAGCGAAGGTACCCTGAAGCTGGTACAAGATGTGCTGGCCGACTACCTTAAAACCGGCCCGACCGAAAAAGAGCTCGACGACGCCAAGCGCGAACTGGCCGGCAGCTTCCCGCTGTCTACCGCCAGCAACGCCGACATCGTCGGCCAGCTGGGCGCCATCGGTTTCTACAACCTGCCGTTGAGTCACCTGGAAGACTTCATGCAACAGTCCCAGGCCTTGACCGTCGAGCAGGTCAAAGCCGCCATGAACAAACACCTGAGCACGGACAAAATGGTCATCGTCAGCGCTGGCCCGACCGTGCCGCAACAGCCGTTACCGGCCCCTACTGATAAACCTTCCGAGCAGCCGCTCGGGGTTCCGGAGCATTAATGGCCCATCCTAAAAAACCCGCCAAAAACGTCCACAACGGCGTGAACCAGCTGCGCATCATCGGCGGCGAATGGCGCAGCCGGAAGCTGAGCTTCCCCGACGCCCCGGGCCTGCGCCCGACGCCGGACCGCGTGCGTGAAACCCTGTTCAACTGGCTCGCGCCGTATGTGCCGGGCGCCAAGGTACTCGATCCGTTCACCGGTAGCGGCGCGCTGTTCCTCGAAGCCCTGTCCCGTGGTGCAGCCATGGGTCAGGCGCTGGACGCCAGCAGCCTTGCGGTATCGAGCCTGAAGGAACACCTGGGCACACTGCGTTGCACCAACGGCCAGGTCCAGACCGCCGATGCCCTGCGCTATCTGGAAACCCAGACCGCAACGGCCTACGACCTGGTGTTCCTCGACCCGCCGTTCAACCAGAATCTGTTGCCCGCCGTTTGCAAGTTGCTCGAAGAGCGCCAATGGCTGGCCGAAGATGCCTGGGTGTACACCGAAAGCGAGTCCGCGCCATCGACCCTGGGCCTGCCGCAGAACTGGCGCCTGCACCGGGAGCAGAAATCCGGGCGCGTCTACTACTCGTTGTGGCAACGTAGCGCCTGAACTCCTGGCGAGATGACTGCACCAAAGACAATTTGGAAAGGCACTACATAGTTACCGCCTGACACCCTTCTGGATGATCCACAGTGGTTTGCGCAAATACCTGCAAACCACTGAGGATGTACACGGATGAACATCTCCCGCAGCACGTTTGTGTTGCCCTTTATCGCCTGGTTGCCGCTCATGGCTACTGCGGCATCAAACCCTGCAACACAAGACTTCGTACTGGATAATGGTCTCAAGGTTGTCGTGCGCGAGGACCATCGCTCCCCCATTGTCACCGCCCAACTCTGGATCAAGGTCGGCTCAAGCTACGAACCGCCCGGCCAGTCGGGCCTGTCCCACGCCCTCGAACACATGGTTTACAAAGGCAGCAGCAAGGCCTGCGCTGGAGAGTTCGCGCAGATACTGAAGAAGCTTGGCGCCAGTGAAAACGCATTCACCGGCACTGACTACACGTTTTTTGAGCAGACACTGCCTTCCGGCCGCACAGGCGTCGCTTTCGAAATACTGGCCGACCTGATGAGTACGGCCAAGCTGGATGCACAGGACTTCACGCCGGAGCTCAAGGTCATTCAGGAGGAGCGTCGGATGCGCGTCGATGATGAAATCAACGCGTCGGCTCAGGAACGACTGAACAGCATCGCCTATCCGGCCAGCGGCTACCGCACCCCGACAATGGGCTGGATGCACGACCTGCAACGCATGAATGCCGTTCAATTGCAGCAGTGGTATCAGGCCTGGTATTCGCCGGGTAATGCGACGCTGGTGGTCGTTGGCGATGTTGTGCCTGAACGCATCAAGGAGCTGGCACAGCAGTACTTCGGCCACCTTGAGGCACGCGCAACACCTGCAGCTCCCGCACCCGTCGAGCTGGCTTCTGCCGGCGAACGGTCACTGGCCCTGCATGCACCGATATCGTCCCCGCGCCTCATCATGAGCTTCAATACGCCAAGCCTGGCCACGGCACAAAATCGCCCGAGCGTTCATGCCTTGCGCCTGCTCAATGTGTTGCTGGCCGGGTCCAACAGCGCGCGGATCAAACAGCAACTGCAACTGAGCGAGGCAATATTTACCGAAGTCCAGGCAGAGTACGACGCCTTCAATCGTGGCGATTCGTTGCTCACCATCAGCACACAGCTCAACCCGGACAAGCTCAATAACGCTGACGAAGCCCTCACCCGTCTGTGGCAAGTGATCGATTCACTGAAAAGCAAGGCACCGGAACCGGCAGAACTGGAGCGCGCGAAAAACATCCTGATCGCCAACACGGTTTATGCACAGGACGACCTGGAGGCGCAGGCCTACAACCTTGGCTTGCTGGAAACCATCGGCCTCGACTGGCGGCTGGCCGATCAGGACGCTGACGAGCTGAACCGGGTCACGCCCCAGGACATTCAAAACGCCGCGATCACATTCCTGACACGTGAACGCCTGAGTACCGCGAAGATTTTGCCGGAGAAAAACAATGGATAAGTTCAAAGTCGCCATCAAGGGATTGATATTGGCCGGCATGCTTATAAGTGGGCAGGCCTCTGTCACGGCAATTGCGACGCCACAAAAACCCGCGCTGCAATCACTGGATGAACCTCAGGCCCCGGCGGTCCGTCGCCCACTGTCGATCAAGGGTTACAAAACTCACAACGGGACCAAGATTCTGTTCATCCGCACACCTGGCTTGCCGATGTTCGACGTCCTTGTCAGCTTTGCCGCCGGCAGCGCCCAAACACCGCATCAACCCGGCCTGGCCGCGGTCACCTATAGCCTTTTGAATGAGGGAGTGGCTGGCAAGGATGTCAATGCCATACGGGCGACGTTCGATAATCTGGGTGCAAAGATGGATATGGGTATCAGCCAGGATCGGACTTGGTTTTCCCTGCGTAGCCTGAGTGATGAAGTCCGGCGGGCTCCGGCCCTGGAACTGTTTGCCCAGGTACTCGGCAAACCGCTGCTGCCGCAAGAGTCCCTGCCTGGGGTGAAATCCCAATTGCAGTACTTTCTGGACCGTGAAGATCAGTCCCATGCCGCTCAAGCCCGACAAGCGAACCTCTCTCAGCTGTTTCCCGGCCACGGTTATGCTCAGTCCCGCTTCGGAACCAAGGCTGGACTTGCCTCGATAACCCGCAACCAGGCACAAGACTTTCATCGCAAGGCTTATGCCGCGGGCAACGCCCAGATCACGCTGGTCGGTGACCTCACTGAGGAAGAAGCCCAGCGCATCGGTGCGCAGATATCCGCGGCATTGCCCCAGGGACCGGCCATTACCGCGATCCAGCCAGCGACAAGTCCAGCCGCCCCGAATCTGCAGCGCGTAGAGCGACCATCAACCCAGGCTTACCTGCGCCTTGCCCAGCCAGGTGTCCTGCGAAGCAGTCCGGACTTTGTCGCGCTTCAGATAGCCATGCGGATTTTCACCAACCGACTGACAGATGAACTTCGTGAACGCCGAGGCCTGACCTACCACGTTGAAGCCGACTTTTCAGCCCTTCAGGCCCAAGGGTTGCTCACCATTCAATTGCAGACCCAACCAGAGCAGGCCGATGCCGTGCTGGCCCATATCAAGACGATGTTCAGCGACTTCCTCGCTCAAGGGCCGACCCAGCAGGAACTCGACGACATCCAACAACAACTGGTCGGTAGCGCACTGTTGGGCAGCGCCACCAATGCGCAGATTCTGAGCCAGTTGCACGACATCAGCGCCCACAATTTGCCGCTGGAACTCGACTTTTCCACGCAAGCTGCCTTGAACCTGAACCTCGCATCAATCAAGAACGCGCTCAACCGGCATCTTCATGCCGAGCAATGGCGCGTTGTCCTCCTGGGGCCGAAGACAGATCAACAACCGCTGCCAGCACCGAGCGAAAGCGCAACCAATGCCATGTGTCGCGCACCTGACGAGAATGTGGCAAGTTAGCTACCCACGAAGATGCGATCACGGCGATGTGCCGCCGCGTCTTCGGGCTGGCTCATGAACACTTTTTCCGAGAATCGCTGTGCACCCGCACCCCGGACTGGTCCAACCACCGCCCTTCACTCCCGCCTTCGGCCTCGGCAACCCGCACTTGCAAACCTTGTGGGGGCCGCTGTGGCGTAAAACCGTGCACATCGGCCGCGAACGCGAACGCCTGTGGCTTGAAGATGGCGACTTTCTCGATCTGGATTGGCACGGCCCGCACAGCGCCGACGCGCCTTTGGTGCTGGTACTGCACGGACTGACGGGATCGTCGAATTCACCTTACGTGGCCGGTATGCAAAAAGCCCTGGGCGACCGGGGCTGGGCCAGTGTCGCGCTGAACTGGCGCGGTTGCTCCGGCGAACCCAATCTGCTGCCGCGCAGCTACCATTCCGGCGCCAGTGAAGACCTGGCCGAAACCATCAGGCATTTGCGGGCCAAACGGCCTCTCGCGCCACTGTATGCGGTGGGTTACTCGCTGGGCGGCAATGTCCTGCTCAAGCACTTGGGCGAAACCGGCAGCGACAGCGGCGTGACGGGCGCCGTGGCGGTGTCGGTACCGTTTCGCCTGGACCAGTGCGCCGACCGTATCGGCCAAGGCTTCTCCAAGGTTTACCAGGCGCACTTCATGCGCGAGATGGTCGCCTACATCAAGAACAAGCAGCGGCAGTTCCAGCACGACGGACGCGAGGAGGGCCTGGCAGCCCTGGCGGCCCTCGGATCACTGGAAAACATGCGCACGTTCTGGGATTTCGATGGCCGGGTTACCGCGCCGCTGAACGGTTTCGCCGATGCCGAGGATTACTATCGCCGGGCCTCCAGCCGCTATTTCCTCGGCGAAATCCGTACGCCGACCTTGATGATCCAGGCTGCCGACGACCCCTTCGTGTTTCCCCACAGCCTGCCGCACGTCGATGAGCTGTCCGCTTGCACGCAATTCGAACTGCAAGCCAAGGGTGGGCATGTCGGTTTCGTCGACGGCACGCTCAGGCAGCCGGGTTACTACCTGGAACGGCGCATCCCCGAGTGGCTGGCCGCCGTAGGGCGCGCTTGAATCATGGAAGCGGACCAAGGCGAGTCGATCCATTTCTGGCAAACCCCGCCACTGGCCGGGGTCGAGTTGTTGTCCGCCCGCTACATCGATCATCGCTTCGCTCCCCATGTGCATGACGGCTATGTGATCGGCATGATCATGGCCGGCGCCCAGCGTTATCGCTATCGCGGCGCCGAACACCTGGCGGGCAGCGGCACGCTGGTGCTGATCAACCCCGATGAATTGCACACCGGCCACAAGGGTACGGAGGATGGCTGGCTGTACCGGGCGTTTTATCCGGACAGCGAACAGATACTCTCGCTGTTGGCCGAACTCGAACTGCCAACCCACAACCCGCCAGCCTTCGGCGCCACGCTGTATCGCGACCAGGATCTGGTGAGCGGTTTCTGTCAATTGCACCGCTTGCTGGAAAGCCCCGCCACCGCGCTGCAACAGCAAACCGCCTGGCGCGAGCTGATGCTGTCGCTGTTACAACGCCATGCGGCGGTCCCCGATGCCGCTAAGCCTGGCAAGGAACATCGGGCCGTGAGCCTGGCCAAGGAATTGCTGCACGCGCAACTGGCAGCACCGCCCTCATTGGAGACACTGGCGGCGGCGGTCAACCTTTCGCCCTTCCATTTCGCCCGGGTGTTCCGCCGGGCCACCGGCATGCCGCCGCACACCTGGCTGATGCAGCAGCGCATCGCCCGGGCGCGCGGGTTATTGCAAAGTGGTTGTTTACCGCTGGAAGTCGCAACGCAACTGGGGTTTGCCGACCAGAGCCATCTGAGTCGGCAGTTCAAGCAGGTATATGGGGTTGGACCGGGGGCGTATCGCACAGCCCGGCAATTACCCGGATCTTGATAGCGACGGAAAACCAATGTGGGAGCGGGCTTGCTCGCGAAAGCGATGGATCAGTCGACATCTTCTTTGACTGTTACACCGCTTTCGCGAGCAAGCCCGCTCCCACAGGGTTATGTGGTGTTTATTCGCCTGTGGCGATGCCCCGCGCAGGCTCGTTGATCCACTCGCTCCACGACCCGGCATACAACGAAGCCAACGGATAACCGGCCAGACACAAGGCAAACAGATTGTGGCACGCCGTCACGCCGGAACCGCAGTACGCCACCAGATCATTCGGCGAGCGATCACCCAGTTTGGCGGCGAAGCGCTGCTTGAGCTGATCGGCCGGCAGGAAACGCCCGTCACTGCCCAGGTTGTCGGTAAATGCCGCGCACTGGGCACCGGGAATGTGCCCGGCTACCGGGTCGATCGGCTCCACTTCGCCCTTGAAACGCGGCAGTGCACGGGCATCGAGCAAGGTCAGTTCCGGCCGGGCGAGGCGCTTTTGCAACTGCCCGGCACTGATCAGCAACGCCATGTCAGGACTGCCGGTGAAGGCGCCACGGGCGATCGCCGGCGCATCCAGGCTCAGTGGCAAACCGGCCGCATGCCAGGCCTTGAGACCGCCATCGAGGATGAATACACCGTCGCGCTTGCCCAACCATGCCAGCAACCACCAGGCCCGCGCCGCATAGGCACCCGGACCGTCGTCATACAGAACCACTTCGCTATCGGCATTGATGCCCCAGGCTTGCAGGCGCTCGATCAATTGCGCTGGCTCGGGCAACGGATGACGCCCGGTCACGCCCTTGACCACAGCACCACTCAGATCACGCTCAAGGTCGGCATAACTCGAACCGGCGATGTGCCCTTCGGCATAGCTACGCTGGCCATAAACCGGGTCTTCGAGAGCAAAACGACAATCCAGAATCACCAGCCCCGGCTGGTCCTTTTTCAAGTCCAGTGCTTGCGGGGTGATCAGTTGCGCAATGGGCATAGCGGGCTCCTGTGATGTTTATCGGCTTTCGATCCTACGACACTTCCTCAAGCGCCTGGGCCAGGGGGACGTAAAACTCTTCGAACAAGGCGTTGACCGCATCGCGGGCCAGATCCGTGACAAACCCGGCTTCCAGCACCAGCAACTGATACACACCGCGTTTAATGGCTTGTTCGCTCAAATGGCTGGAATTCTCCCGCGTGGTGCACAGAAACCGTACCCAGGACGTGAGGATGATCCAGGCATTGAGCGTCAGGGATTCGATCTGCACCTTGTCCATCTTCAGGATGCCGGCAGCGACAAAACCTTCGTAGATCGCCGCACCCTGGATCAGGCAGCGTTGGGAGAAGCGTCGATAGCGGTCGGCCAGGTCCGGATCGCTGTCGAGCAAATGTTCGAGATCGCGATGCAGAAACCGGTAGCGCCACATCGCCGACAGCAGCTCCTTGAGGTAGAAGCGCTTGTCTTCCACCGTGGCGGCACGGCCCTGGGGCGGGCGCAGGAAGCTGTCCACCAGGTTTTCGTACTCGCTGAACAGCACGGCGATGATCGCCTGCTTGTTCGGGAAGTGGTAGTACAGGTTGCCCGGGGAAATTTCCATGTGGGCAGCAATGTGGTTGGTGCTGATGCTGCGCTCGCCCTGTTGATTGAACAGCTCCAGGCTGTTCTGCACGATGCGCTCGCTGGTTTTGATCCGTGGGGCCATGGCTTGAGCTTTAATTCAGAGTGCGTTGACGGGCATCTTAGAGCTATCCGCGAGCGGATAAAACAAAGCTGTTCCAGGATGTCATTTGACTTTTTAGAGCATAGACTCTAAAAAGTGCTTCATTACAATAAATCCGGAGCCGACCATGACTGCTGACATTTCCTACATGCAGAACCTTCAGCAGCCGCTGGAAGAGCTTCAGGCCCTGTTTGTCGCCCAGCGTGCCGCGTACGCCGCCAACCCGATGCCGCCCGCTGCGCAGCGTCAGCAATGGCTCAAGGCGCTTAAGGATTTATTGAGCAATGAACGCCAGGCCCTGATCGATGCGATCAGCCAGGACTTCAGCCATCGCAGCGCCGATGAAACCCTGCTCGCCGAACTGATGCCCAGCCTGCACGGCATCCATTACGCCAGCCGTCACCTCAAGGGCTGGATGCGCGCTTCACGACGCAAGGTCGGTGTTGCCTTCCAGCCGGCTTCGGCGAAAGTGGTTTACCAGCCGCTGGGCGTGGTCGGGATCATCGTGCCGTGGAACTACCCGCTGTACCTGGCCATCGGTCCGTTGGTCGGCGCACTGTCGGCAGGCAATCGGGTGATGCTCAAGCTCAGTGAATCAACGCCCGCGACCGGCCTGCTGATGAAGCAGTTGCTGGCGCGAATTTTCCCCGAAGACCTGGTTTGCGTGGTCCTGGGCGAGGCTGATATGGGCGTGGCGTTTTCACGCCTGCCGTTCGATCACCTGCTGTTCACCGGTGCTACCAGCATCGGCAAGCACGTGATGCGCGCCGCCGCGGAAAACCTGACCCCGGTGACCCTGGAACTGGGCGGCAAATCCCCGGCCATCGTTTCTCGCGACGTACCGCTCAAGGACGCCGCCGAACGCATCGCCTTCGGCAAGACCCTGAACGCCGGCCAGACCTGCGTAGCCCCGGACTATGTGCTGGTGCCGGAGGACCGCGTCGGAGGTTTCGTCGAAGCCTATCGCTGCGCCGTCCGCGGGTTTTATCCGACGCTGGCGGACAACCCGGACTACACCGCGATCATCAATGAACGACAACTGACGCGCCTCAACGGTTACGTCAGCGACGCCACCAGCAAGGGTGCGCTGCTGATGCCGCTGTTCGACCAGGGCCAGGGCCGCCGCATGAGCCATAGCCTGCTACTCAATGTCACTGACGACATGACGGTGATGCAGGACGAAATCTTCGGGCCGTTGCTGCCGATCGTGCCGTACAAGGATCTGGACCAGGCATTTGCCTACATCAACCAGCGCCCTCGCCCACTGGCGCTGTATTACTTCGGCTACGACAAGCGCGAACAGCAGCGCGTGCTGCACGAAACCCATTCCGGTGGCGTGTGCCTGAACGACACGCTGCTGCACGTCGCCCAGGACGACATGCCGTTCGGCGGCATCGGCGCCTCGGGCATGGGCCATTACCACGGCCATGAAGGCTTCCTGACGTTCAGCAAGGCCAAGGGCGTGTTGATCAAACAGCGATTCAACGCGGCGAAGCTGATCTACCCGCCATACGGCAAATCCATCCAGAAGCTGATCCAGAAGCTGTTCATCCGCTAACGATCGTCACCGTCGGGTAATAACAACAATGAACCCAAGCCTGTCCGATTCACCCGCGCTGTCACGGCGCGGGTTGCTTAAATTCAGCCTCGGCGCTACAGCTTTCCTTGCCACCGCCGGGCTCGGAGCCAGCCTCAGCGGCTGTTCCTCGAGCGTCCCGGCCAGTGGTTTCACCACGTTACGCAGCGGCGACCTGCTGTTTTTGCGGGCGTTGATTCCGGTCATGCTCGAGGGCGCCGTGGCCTCCGAAAGGATGCCAGAGTCTGTCGAAGGCACACTGAAAAGCCTGGATTACAGCCTCGCCCACCTGTCGCCGGAAATGCTCAAGCTGACCCAACAACTGTTCGATGTGCTGGGCATGGCCGTGACCCGCGGGCCGCTGACCGGAATCTGGGGCAGCTGGGAAAACGCCAGCGCCGACGATATCCGGCATTTTCTCGAGCGCTGGGAAAACAGCTCGCTGAGCCTGCTGCGCATGGGTCACAGTTCCTTGCTGCAACTGGTGATGATGGCCTGGTACGGGCGCAAGGAATCGTGGGCGCATTGTGGGTATCCCGGGCCGCCAACTGTTTGAAACTGAGTCGACCCCTTCGCGAGCAAGCCCGCTCCCACATTGACCGCGTCCCCCTTCCACTGCATCCAACCCATAACAACAAGAGAACCCGAAGATGCCCGTACCCGACCCGTTCCGCGAAGGCATGGCCCGAGGCTGGAAAACCTACGACGGCTCGCAACTGACCCAGGACCTGACACTCGAAGCGGACGTGGCGATCATCGGCAGCGGTGCCGGCGGCGGTACCACGGCTGAAATCCTCAGCGCGGCCGGCTACAAGGTGTTGTTGATCGAGGAAGGCCCGCTCAAGACCAGCAGCGACTTCAAGCTGCTCGAAGACCAGGCCTACACCAGCCTTTATCAGGAAGGCATTGGTCGCATGAGCAAGGACGGGGCGATCACCATCCTCCAGGGCCGGGCGGTGGGCGGCACCACGTTGATCAACTGGACCTCCAGTTTCCGCACCCCGGAGCCAACCCTGGAGCACTGGGCCAAAGAGCACAACGTCAAGGGCCACAGCCCGGCGGAAATGGCGCCGTGGTTCGAACAAATGGAACAACGCCTGGGCGTCGCGCCGTGGATGGTGCCACCCAACGCCAACAATGATGTGATCCGCAAGGGCTGCCAGGCGCTGGGCTACAGCTGGCACGTCATCCCGCGCAACGTTCGCGGCTGCTGGAACCTCGGATACTGCGGCATGGGCTGCCCGACCAACGCCAAGCAATCGATGATGGTCACCACCATTCCAGCCACCCTGGAAAAGGGCGGCGAGCTGCTTTACCTGGCCCGCGCCGAAAAACTCATGATCAGCGGCGACAAGGTTACCGGCCTGCAATGTTCGGCGATGGATGAGCGCTGCGTCGCACCGACCGGGCGCACCATCACGGTCAAGGCGCGGCATTTCGTACTGGCCGGTGGCGGCATCAACAGCCCGGCCTTGCTGATGCGCTCCGGGGCACCCGACCCGCACAAGCGCCTTGGCAAACGTACGTTCCTGCACCCGGTGAACATGTCTGCCGCGCTGTTCGACGAAGTGGTCAACCCGTTCTACGGCGCGCCGCAGTCGATCTATTCCGACCATTTCCAATGGCAGGACGGCACCACCGGCAAGATGTCCTACAAACTGGAAGTCCCGCCCCTGCACCCGGCGCTGGCCACGACACTGCTCGGTGGTTTCGGCCAGGAAAACTCGCAGCACATGGCCAACCTGCCCCATACCCACGCCATGCTGGCGCTGCTGCGGGACGGTTTTCACCCGGACAGCCCCGGAGGCAGCGTCGAATTGCGCAGCGACGACACGCCGGTGCTGGATTATCAGCTCTCGCCTTACGCCTGGGATGGATTGCGCCGGGCGTTCCATACCATGGCCGAGATCCAGTTTGCCGGTGGTGCCAAGGCCGTCATGCCGATGCACGCCGATGCCCGTTACGTGAAGACCCTCGCCGAAGCCCGCTCGCTGATCGACGGCCTGAGCCTGGAGTTGTATCGCACGCGCCTGGGCAGCGCCCATGTAATGGGCGGTTGTGCCATGGGCGAAAGCCCGGAAACTGCGGTGACTGACAGCCTTGGCCGGCATCATCAACTGGGCAACCTGTCGATCCACGACGGCTCGCTGTTCCCCACCAGCATTGGCGCCAACCCGCAGCTGTCGGTCTACGGACTGACGGCGCAACTGGCGACATCCTTGGCCGATCGTTTAAAAAACCCATGAAAATGACGATAATTCCCATCGTCTATAGTGCTTTCTTACCCAACAGGCGACTTGGCCGACCGGGAAGGCTGCGATACCATCCGACTCCCCAACGGATTCCCGCCAGGACGACGCGATGAACCGAGTGTTGTACCCAGGTACCTTCGACCCTATTACCAAGGGCCATGGCGATCTGGTCGAACGCGCCTCGCGCCTGTTCGATCACGTGATCATCGCCGTCGCCGCGAGCCCGAAGAAAAACCCGCTGTTTCCTATGGAACAACGGGTAGAACTGGCGCGCGAGGTCACTAAACATTTGCCGAACGTTGAAGTCGTCGGCTTCTCGACGCTGCTGGCGCACTTCGCCAAAGAGCAGAATGCCAACGTGTTCCTGCGTGGTTTGCGCGCGGTGTCGGACTTCGAATACGAGTTCCAGCTGGCCAACATGAACCGCCAGCTGGCGCCGGATGTGGAAAGCCTGTTCCTGACCCCGTCCGAACGTTACTCGTTCATCTCTTCGACGCTGGTCCGTGAAATTGCTGCCCTGGGCGGCGATATCACCAAGTTCGTGCACCCCGTGGTGGCGGACGCCCTGACCGAACGTTTCAAGAAATAATCCCCGCAAACTGTAGGAGCGAGCCTGCTCGCGATGGACGTCAACGATAACGCGGGAAACCTGACACCCCGCGGCGTTCTCGGCGTCATCGCCAGCAGGCTGGCTCCTACAGTACGTCGCACCTGCGTGCAACGCAGGTGCCAATGCGGCACAATTAAGCGCATTGGTTTATTGCGCCCGGGCCTGCCGCCCCGGCTGGAGTTAGCATGTCCCTGATCATCACCGACGATTGCATCAACTGCGACGTCTGCGAACCCGAGTGCCCGAACGCCGCCATCTCCCAAGGCGAAGAGATCTACGTGATCGACCCGAACCTGTGCACCCAGTGTGTCGGCCACTACGACGAACCGCAGTGCCAGCAGGTCTGCCCGGTGGATTGCATTCCACTGGACGAAGCTCATCCGGAGACTGAAGAACAGTTGATGGAGAAGTACCGCAAGATTACCGGTAAGGCTTAAGTCATTCGGCGCCTGTCAGGCCGCCTTCGCGAGCAAGCCCGCTCCCACATCTGGAATGCGTTCCCCCTGTGGGAGCGGGCTTGCTCGCGAAGGCGTCATCAGCCTCACTGAAGCTGTAACTGACTGTCAGCTCTGACAGCGCGGGCAAAAAACGCTGGCGCGTTGCCCGAGCTTCACTTCCCGCAGGCCCGTGCCACAGACTTTGCAGTGTTCGCCGCCGCGACCGTACACGAACAGTTCCTGCTGGAAATAACCAGGCTGACCGTCACCACCGATAAAGTCCCGCAGCGTGGTACCGCCGCGCTCGATGGCGGCCGCCAGGATGCGCTTGATCTCGATTGCCAGTTTCAAATAGCGCGCACGGGAAATGCTCCCGGCTTCGCGGCGCGGGTCGATTCCAGCGGCGAACAACGCTTCGGTCGCATAGATATTGCCGACGCCCACCACCACCGCGTTATCCATGATGAACGGCTTGACCGCCATCGAGCGTCCACGGGACAGCTGGAACAGGCGCTCGCCGTCGAACAGGTCGGTCAGTGGTTCCGGCCCCAGGCGGATGAGCAATTCGTGATTGAGCGGATCGAGGCTCCAGAGCATTGCACCGAAGCGCCTCGGGTCGGTGTAACGCAGGGCCAGGCCCGACTCCAGTTCGATGTCCACATGCTCATGCTTGGCCGCCGGCAACCCGGCCTCTACCAGACGCAAATTGCCTGACATGCCCAAATGGCTGATCAAGGTGCCGACTTCGGCATTGATCAGCAGGTATTTGGCGCGCCGCTCCACCAGTACGATGCGCTGCCCGGACAACCGCACATCGAGGTCTTCGGGGATTGGCCAACGCAAGCGACGATCACGCACGATCACCCGGCTGACACGCTGGCCTTCCAGGTACGGCGCGATGCCGCGACGGGTGGTTTCGACTTCTGGCAATTCAGGCATGGTGCTCTCGGATCAGGCTCAGGGCCCTTAAAGTTCCGACACTCAGCGATGAGTGCCGAGGTCGCGGATCGTCTGCTTGAGGGTCTCGAAGTCGTAGTCCGAGAGGCCGACATAATCGAGCACCAGCGGCGCGATGCTGTTCCACTCGTGATCTTCGGTCTGATTGCCCAGCACCCGGTACGACGCGCAAATGTGCTCGGCCATCTTCAGGATCGCCAGCAGGTTCTTCAAGGAACTGTTGCGCGAAGATTCATCGCTGAAGATCGCCAGGGCATTGTGGTGATTGGCGATCGCCGCACTCACGTGCTCCGGCAGGCGCCAGGACTTGGCCGTGTAATACCCGACCACCGAATGATTGGTATTGAACACCTGATTCTCCGTGTCCACCACCCGGCATTCGGCACTGGCGTTGGCATAGGCCTGTTCCAGAACGCCCATGTACTCGGGAAAACGCTGGAGCATCAAGGGTACGCCACAATCGTGGAACAAACCGAGCGCATAAGCTTCATCGCCGTTTTCAACGCCGATGCGCTTGGCCAGGGTCAGGCAGGTCATTGCCACGTCCTGGGCGGTGTCCCAGAAACGGTTGAGGGTGACAATGGTGTCGTCGTTCATCTCGCCCTTGATCGACTGCGCGTTGATCAGGTTGATGACCGAGCGGCTGCCCAGCAGATTCACCGCGCGCTGGATCGAGGCGATCTTGTTGCTCAGCCCGTAATACGGCGAATTGACGATCTTCAGCAGGGAACCGGAAAGGCCCGGGTCCTGGGAGATCAGTTTGGCGATGACTTCCAGATCCGGGTCGGGCATGTACTGCTCCATCTGCAAATCCACCATGATTTGCGGCTGGGCCGGTACGCTGATGCCCTGCAGGGCGTGTTGGATCTGTTCGGAAGTCAGCTCTTGGGACATAAGTACACACTCTGGGTCAGGCGCAGATTCTAGCTTCTAACAGTTGGATCCGAAACCTTGTACGGCCCATCGCCTGAAGTTTCATCCTGGCCGGCCCTGCCCACCGCATGTCCATCCACCATGCCGTGGCCTTGCGCAACACGCTATACTCCCGCTCTTTTTTCCGGAGCGACGTCATGTCCCTGCCTAGCCTGCGCCTCAAAGCCAACGCCGACCGCCGTCTGCGCAACGGCCACTTGTGGGTCTACAGCAACGAAATCGATGTAGCCGCTACGCCTTTGCACGGTTTCAAGGCCGGCGACCAGGCGATCCTCGAAGCCGCCGGCGGCAAGCCGCTGGGCATCGTTGCCATGAGCCCGAACAACCTGATCTGCGCCCGTTTGCTGTCGCGCGACATCAAGCTGCCGCTGGACAAATCGCTGCTGGTGCACCGCCTGAACGTGGCGCTGTCCCTGCGCGATCGTCTGTTCGACAAGCCGTTCTATCGCCTGGTCTACGGCGACTCCGACCTGTTGCCAGGCCTGGTGGTTGACCGTTTCGGCGACATCCTGGTGGTGCAGATCGCTTCGGCGACCATGGAAGCCCATAAAGACGACGTGATCGCGGCGCTGACCCAAGTGCTCAAGCCAAGCGGCATTCTGTTCAAGAACGACTCCGCCGCCCGTGACGCCGAAGGCCTCAACCGCTACGTCGAAACCGTGTTCGGCCTGGTGCCGGAGTGGGTTGCCCTCGAAGAGAACGGCGTGAAGTTCGAAGCCCCGGTCATCCAGGGCCAGAAAACCGGCTGGTTCTACGACCACCGCATGAACCGCGCACGCCTGGCGCCTTACGCCAAGGGCAAGCGCGTACTGGACCTCTACAGCTACATCGGTGGCTGGGGCGTGCAGGCTGCCGCGTTCGGCGCCAGTGAAGTGTTCTGCGTCGACGCCTCGGCCTTCGCCCTCGACGGCGTCGAGCGCAACGCCGCGCTGAACGGCTTCGCCGAAAAAATGACCTGCATCGAAGGCGACGTGTTCGAAGCCCTCAAAGAGCTCAAAGCCAGCGAAGAACGCTTCGACGTGATCGTGGCCGACCCGCCGGCGTTCATCAAACGCAAGAAAGACATGAAGAACGGCGAAGGCGCCTACCGCCGCCTGAACGAGCAAGCCATGCGCCTGCTGACCAAGGACGGCATCCTGTTCAGCGCATCCTGCTCGATGCACCTGCCGGAAGACGACCTGCAGAACATCCTGCTGACCAGCGCCCGTCACCTGGACCGCAACATCCAGATGCTGGAACGTGGTGGTCAGGGCCCGGATCATCCGGTGCATCCGGCCATCCCGGAAACCCGCTACATCAAGAGCATTACTTGCCGGTTGTTGCCAAACAGCTAACAACCCAGACCACTGTAGGAGCGAGCTTGCTCGCGAAGATCGTCAACGATAACGCTGGAAGCCTGACACCCAGCGGAGTCTTTGGGTTTATCGCGAGCAAGCTCGCTCCTACAGGGTTATTTCCTTCGGGATAATCCCGCATCAAAACGGGAAACTCCCTACAGCGCTTTTGATTGTATTCCCTACGTCCCAGACTAGTATCGGTTTCTGGTTTCAAGCATGACCGCTTGATCACTCCGGAAAACAAAAACAATGTCTGAGTCCTCTTACCCTGCTCTAAGTGGCGACCTGAAACGCCAACGAGCCTCCCGCTTTATCCTCATTACCAATATTTCGTTAATCAGCTTTTTCCCGCTGAATATCCTCCTGCCTTCTTTTCCTGCCTTGGCTGAGGAATTCAACACTTCAACCGCAGAAATCGCCCTATCCACCAGCCTGTTCACGCTGGTTTTTGCGATTTCTCAATTAATAACCGGCCCGCTCTCAGATAAGTTGGGGCGTAAGGAAGTTCTTCTTGGTTGCATCGTTGTTTCTACGCTCGGCTCGATAGGGTGCGTGTTGGCAACGGACTATCCGGGCTTCCTGTTATTTCGCGCCATCCAGGCAATCGGGTGTGGTTTCTTTGTGCTGGGCCATGCACTGGTGGAAGACTTGTTCGAAGAACAGGATCGGGCCCGAGTGCGAATTTATTACATGACACTGAGCGGCTCCTTTGTTGCACTGTCGCCGCTATTGGGATCATGGTTGCAAACCACGTTCGATTGGCAGGGAAGTTTTTATGGTTTTGCGCTCATGGCGCTCGGCATGTTCATCCATGCCCAAGTAATACTGCCCTCCAAAGCAGTCAGCCATCAAAGAACATCCGTTTCCGTTCTACGCACGCTGAAATCCATTGCTGGAAGTCGAGACTTCATTCGCTACTGGTGGATTGCCGCGTTAGTGTTTGCTTGTTATTTCGCATTGATCAGCGTGACGCCGTTGATTTTCATGGATGAGTTCAAGTTATCCGAATACCAGTACGCGCTGGTGCTTATGGTGTATGGGTTGGCCTATTTCCTTGGCGGAGTAGTTGCCAGCGCCGTGCAGAAACATATCTCCCTCACGCTGCAAATCAACATCGGGCTTGGATTGCTGGGTGTCGCTGGTGTGTTGTTAGCATTGATCGTCAGTTATGAAGCGATGACAACCATCACCCTGCTCATACCGATGCTGATCAGTGCTCTGGCAGTCACCCTGGTGCGACCTGCCGCTATTTCCGCAGCGATGTTGCTGTTCTCAAGCAGCGCTGGAACGGCAGCCTCTGCGGGCAATAGCATTATGTTCATCACCGCCACGGTCAGCAGCGCTGCGCTCGCACAAACCGGGGACAATTTGCTGATGACCATTGCGGGAAGCTTCATCGCATTCAGCCTTTGGGGGTTGCTGACGAATGCCAGGATAGGGCACTGACTGCAGGGGGCAGCCTGTCGACGCTTGGTTGCTTGTGATGGTCGTCAATGATAACGCGGGGAACCTGATGCCCCGCGGCGTTCTCGGGTTCATCGCGAGCTAGCTCGCGCCTACAGTGCACGACACATCCTGACCCACAGTCGAAGCGGCAACCTCCCATTCCGCGCCTACCGTTTCTCTTCTAACCACAGAAGAGGACAACGGAATGTCCAACACCCCACAAGCTAACCGTTTACGTACTGGCCGCCGCTCGGAACCCGGGCGCATCTATCTCCTGACCGCAGTCACCCATGAACGGCAACCGATCTTCAATGATTTGTACGTTGGACGTTTGGTAGTGAACGAATTCAGAAGAGCTCATGAAGCCGGCAATGCCACCTCGATAGCCTGGGTGCTCATGCCGGATCACTTTCATTGGCTGGTTGAATTGCACAACGGTGATTTGCCGAAACTGATGCAGGCGGCCAAATCCAGAAGTGCTCGCGCCATCAACCAGCAAAGAGGTCGCCACGAAACGCTATGGCAAAAGGGCTACTTCGACCGAGCCCTGCGCCGCGAGGAAGACCTGAAAGCAGCCGCCCGATACATCATCGCCAACCCTTTGCGGGCCGGACTAGTGACTCGGGTTGGAGACTACCCGCTGTGGGATGCCATGTGGCTTTAATACTGTAGGAGCGAGCTCGCTCGCGATGGTGGTCAACGATAACGCGGGGAACCTGATGCCCCGCGGCGTTCTCGGGTTCATCGCGAGCGAGCTCGCTCCTACAGGGGCGGTCGCCGAACGTCTTGTGAATGCGTGGAGCCATTCCCTCCAGCCGCCAGCCGTGTAGAATCGCGAACATTCATCGCCAGTCATCCCCCGGCGGGTTTATGAGCTCAAGCTGAAGCGCGCGGCGATCCCGCAAAGTTATCGGCAACTTCCGGACACACGGCCATTTCCGGGTGTTCCAGACGTCAATAGAAGCTCACTTCCCTTTTGATACCTGATTAGCCGCCCGGAGTGCTTCATGCCTGATTACCGCTCGAAAACATCCACCCACGGCCGCAACATGGCCGGCGCCCGCGCACTGTGGCGCGCAACGGGGATGAAAGATGACGACTTCAAGAAGCCGATCATCGCCATTGCCAACTCCTTCACCCAGTTCGTACCGGGCCACGTCCACCTCAAGGACCTGGGCCAACTGGTCGCTCGTGAAATCGAACGCGCTGGCGGTGTGGCAAAAGAATTCAACACCATCGCTGTCGATGACGGCATCGCCATGGGCCACGACGGCATGCTGTATTCGCTGCCGAGCCGCGAGATCATCGCCGACTCCGTCGAGTACATGGTCAACGCCCACTGCGCCGACGCCATCGTCTGCATCTCCAACTGCGACAAGATCACCCCCGGCATGCTGATGGCGTCCCTGCGCCTGAACATCCCGGTGATCTTCGTGTCCGGCGGCCCGATGGAAGCCGGCAAGACCAAACTGGCCAGCCACGGTCTCGACCTGGTCGACGCCATGGTGATCGCCGCCGACTCCAGCGCTTCTGACGAGAAAGTCGCAGAGTACGAGCGCAGCGCTTGCCCGACTTGCGGATCGTGCTCCGGCATGTTCACCGCCAATTCGATGAACTGCCTGGTTGAAGCCCTGGGCCTGGCCTTGCCGGGCAACGGTTCGACCCTGGCCACCCACAGCGACCGCGAGCAGCTGTTCCTGCAGGCCGGCCGCACCATCGTCGAGCTGTGCAAGCGTTACTACGGCGAGAACGACGAGTCGGTATTGCCGCGCAACATCGCCAACTTCCAGGCGTTCGAAAACGCAATGACCCTGGACATCGCCATGGGCGGTTCCACCAACACCATCCTGCACTTGCTGGCCGCCGCCCAGGAAGCCGAGATCGATTTCGACCTGCGCGACATCGACCGTCTGTCCCGTCACGTGCCGCAACTGTGCAAGGTCGCGCCGAACATCCAGAAGTACCACATGGAAGACGTGCACCGCGCTGGCGGGATCTTCAGCATCCTCGGCTCGCTGGCCCGTGGCGGCCTGCTGCACACCCAGCTGCCGACCGTGCACAGCCGCAGCATGGAAGAAGCCATCGCCAAGTGGGACATCACCCAGACCGACGACGAAGCGGTGCATCACTTCTTCAAGGCCGGTCCTGCGGGCATCCCGACGCAAACCGCGTTCAGCCAGTCGACCCGTTGGGAAACCCTGGACGACGACCGTGAAAACGGCTGCATTCGCAGTGTCGAGCACGCCTACTCGCAAGAAGGCGGCCTGGCCGTGCTGTACGGCAACATCGCCCTGGACGGCTGCGTGGTGAAAACCGCCGGCGTCGACGAGTCGATCCACGTGTTCGAAGGCAACGCGAAGATCTTCGAAAGCCAGGACAGCGCCGTACGCGGCATCCTCGCCGACGAAGTGAAGGAAGGCGACATCGTCATCATTCGCTACGAAGGCCCGAAAGGCGGCCCGGGCATGCAGGAAATGCTCTACCCGACGTCGTACCTGAAATCCAAAGGCCTGGGCAAAGCTTGCGCCCTGCTCACCGACGGCCGTTTCTCTGGCGGTACCTCGGGCCTGTCCATCGGCCACGCTTCGCCTGAAGCCGCTGCTGGCGGCGCAATCGGCCTGGTACAGGACGGCGACAAAGTGCTGATCGACATTCCGAACCGCTCGATCAACCTGTTGGTCAGCGACGAAGAACTGGCGGCACGCCGGGTCGAGCAGGACAAGAAAGGCTGGAAACCGGTGGAAGTGCGTCCACGTAAAGTGACCACTGCGTTGAAAGCCTACGCCCTGCTGGCGACCAGCGCCGACAAGGGTGCTGTGCGTAACAAAGCGATGTTGGACGGGCTGTAAGCGTTAACCGTCGAACATGAAAATGCCCCGCCAAGTGCGGGGCATTTTTTTGCAGCGTCTATTTAGTGCTTAATTTACCAGTGTATTCCCGAAGGCATATTCAGAACCGAGTCAAAAGCCAGATTCGTCAATTGCAAGAGTTAGAAGTCCGCAACATCTCTCCCAGATAGAGGAGCGCCAGCAATGTGGGGCTAATCAATGCCACGTTAAACCAGATATTACTGCCGGGATGGGTCAGTGAACCTATTAGCGGGATGGAGATAGCTATCAGCCCCATTATTAGCATTAGCGATATAATGCGTCTGCGGTAATACACCGTAGTACTAGGTCTATTCAGCGCAGCTAGAGCAAGCCCTGTAGTTCCCGACCAGGCAAGTATGCCTATTATTATACCGAGGGTTTCACCAAACATCATTAAGTACGAGCTTAGCAGGGCCAATCCAAAAGCAGGCAAGACACCTCCGATTAGATACATAACTGGCCAAAGGATACGTAACACCACGTATATTTACTCCATTAAATAATCATCGGGCTGAATAAAGTCTCGACCTGATAGGTTTCCGCCTTCCTGAGTTCCTCGATGCGCGAGTCAAGGATTTACCCACGGCCTGGCAACTTGTAGCTTGATGAGATAACGCTCCTCTGTCGGACGCTTGTCGTCTCTAAAGCGATTGACCACCAACATCACTTGATACTGATTACCCGCTTGCCAGGTAGACGTGCCGCCTTTGTTCACGTCTCGTAATCGGGCCCGCCATTCGGGAGTGTCAGCAAAAGGTGGGTCGTCACCGACCCGAATGGGTATCCAGCCACCGTGGCGCCATTGCGCCTGCAAATCCAGCACGACTTTGAGGGTATCGTCGAGTAACAGCGGCTCGATTTGCGGGGACATGCGCAGACTTCTGACTAACCCATCACGATCGAAACTGACCGTGAAAAAGCGAGCCAGCGGGGTCCCGAATCCGAACTGAGGATCCAGGAAGCGAAGACGAGCATCCGACTTGGGTAATCGCCCCCAAAACTGCCCAGGAATGGCAGGGTCAATGGCCGCGCTGGAGCGCTCGCGCATGGTTTCCCAAGGCTCGCCAATCACCAGTGCAATCTCCGGTTCATCCGAAAGCGCTCGGATTGCTGCCACTACCAGCAGAGCCGCAACCGCAAGTGACAAAATCCTGCGCCGCCACCCCATGCGTCGCAGCAGACTCATCGCACGCCCCGGCCTGCGGCTATGTCGAGAATTGCCTGTTCGATGAGATGGCGATCAGAGCGCCGCAGGAGCTCATCAAATTGCTTCGCGGCCTTGAGCACAAAGGTCATGCGTTGATGGATATCGGCCAGGTTGGCAGAGTAATCGCTGCTGAAGTCAACGGTGCGACCGTCTTCGCTGGGGCGGCACTGACTGGCCAGCGTCAGCTCGACGGCTGTAGCAGCGCCGGAAGGGATGCCTGTGACATAGGCGACGTGATTACTGCGTAGCAGAAATACCAATTGCTCGTCGCTGTACATTGCCGATTGCAGGATGTTCTGCTGTTCGTGCCAAGCCAGATGCACAACACTTTCGGCAATGTTGCCAGCCTCAATGGCCGCAAAGGCCTGCAGTATTTCCTCATGGTAAGTGCCAAACTCCAGTTTTTCCTGGTCGATCGGCCACAACACAGGTTGTTGTACATGCCCAAATATGTCTTTCCGTGAAGCGAGGCAAGTCTTGAGCGCCGACAACCCTCGCTCTTTGTAAAAAGCATGTAGTGGAAACACATCCAGAAACAGCGTGGTATTGCCCAGCGCCAGCATGTCGTGCACGTACTGGAGTTGCTCCTGTATGAGTGATAACGATTCGTTCGGGCTCCGCACGTCGAGCCACCATGTCGGATTGTTGCGACGGGCCTCTTCGTAATCCCGTTCAGCCTGCTCAAGCTCCCGCGCTCTCGCTTGCTGCTTACTCTTGCTAGCCCATCCGAACAAGCCAGCAGGCTGCTTCCTGAGTGCCTCGACCCGACGCCGTTTTGCCTCCTGCTGGGCATCGATCTTTTCGATCGAATCAGCCGCATGCAACAACCCACAACCCACCTGCTTGGAGGCGAACGCCGCGAGGCCTGCCCATTGGAAACGCTGATCTTCCAACCACAATCGAGCGTACGCCGCATTGATCGCTCGATTACGCGCCTTTGGGTCTGCGATCAGAACGCCGCCCGGCGCCACGACGGCCTCGGCTCTCTGCTGGTATCCACGCCACAGGTTCTGGCAGATTACCCCCGGTAACTCGCTGAAAGACGGCGTCGCGGGGCTCGCGGCAGGTGCAAAACCGGAGGGGCGCGGTTCGACTATCGGTTGGCGCGCGTCCGTCGGTGTCGCGGGTTGAGCGGCGGCTCGGGCAGGCGGCGCGACGTTGCCAACGTCGATCTGTTGGCTCCTGTTGGTCTGATTGGCAATCAACTTGGGCAGTGGATCGCACTTGCACTTGCACAGGTCGCCGTCCAGTGCGGGCTTACGTCCATCCCACTCCTCCGAAAGACGTGGGCTGACGCAAATGATGGTCCCGGTACTGTCGCATTCCGGGCATTTGACTTCATCGCCCTCACGGGCCATGGCCTGGCCATTGATGCGGCCATGAGGAAAACCACTGACGACAGTGCCGCCGACGGTGGTTTTGGCCCCGACCGTGATGTAATAGCGCTTCATGCGAAATGTGTCCCTGTCAGATCGAAAGGACGCACGCTAGAAGAGGCGAAGTGGTGGAAAAATCAGACGCTTCTTTGATTGATGTAGGTCAATTCTGAAATGAGACTGGATATAGACGTCGGAGTGCTCGCGTTAACCGTCGAACATAAAAATGCCCCGCCAAGTGCGGGGCATTTTTGTTTCTGCCGGTCACCTTTCACCTGTAGGAGCGAGCCTGCTCGCGATGGACTGGAGAACGCCGCTGGGTGTCAGGCTTCCAGCGTTATCGTTGACGACCATCGCGAGCAGACTCGCTCCTACAAGGGCAGAACTATTCCTGTGGATCGAGATTATCGAGAGCCTGGTTCACCGCCAGCTCGCCCAACATGATGACCTGCGCAATCCCCAGCATCGTGCTGCGTTGGGAGCCTTCCAGCAGGCCGGCGAAATCGCTGGCCATGACATTGGCCGAGGCGAGGGATTCGCAGGCGTGGGCCAACAGGGTTTCGGTGTCGAGGCCGGGCGCGATCAGGAATGTTCGGCTGGGTTTGCGCGGAGGATCGGGGGTAATTTTGAGCATAGATAAAACTCCTTACACCATAAGACAAGGAGCCATCACCCTCGCTACCAAACGAAGGGTGGCGGCCATGCGCAGGTTGGTAGACCGGGGTGTAAGGAAACCGGCGCGCCCGAAAGCGCCCTGTGCATGACCACCATAAAAAGCAGAGACGCAAGAACGTCTGCAAATCATGATGCTTTGCACCCTACACAGCCGGGCTACCAAACCCGATCACTGATGTTCAGTGACAGGGAGACGGTAGAGTCCGGGAGTAAGGCGCACAAGCCGGCGGATTCTGGCGTAGTCGTAGTCCCTTACGCAAGAATGCGTAGGTTGCGACTGTCAGAGGATGTCGATCAAACAGAGGCTTTCATTGCACTGGCTGGCCTCTTCGCGAGCAAGCCCGCTCCCACAGGGTGTTTGATGTGAACACTGGATGTGTGAACAACAACAATCAAACTGTAGAAGCGAGCTTGCTCGCGATGGTCGCAAGGACGCCGCGTCAAATCAGACAGTACGCGTCATCGTTAACGACCATCGCGAGCAGGCTCGCTCCTACAGTGGATCAAAATCCTTACTGGATTTCTTCAGGCTTGACGACCACCCAGTTCTTGTCGGCAGTCACCGTCAAGCCTTCCTTGGCCTGGGCCGCAGCGTGCTTGGCCATCATGCCTTGGATCTGGGTCATGTATTTGTCTTTGCGATTGACCCACAGGTGGATGCCGCCCTTGGCCACGTCAACACTGTGGAACAGCATGTAACCGTCGCTGCTCGGGGTGTCGCCGCCGACCAGCACCGGTTTTTTCCACTCGTCGATGTAGGTCAGGATTGCCGCGTGCTTGCCGGCCATCCAGGTCGCCGGGGTCCACAGGTACGGGGTCACTTCAAGGCCAAGGTTGGCCTTCTCGTCATATTTGCCGGCGGTGATCTGCTTGCGCGCGGTGGTCAGTTCACCCGTCTTCGGGTCCTTGAGCAGCAACGACACGCCGATCACGTTCTGCGGCTTTACGTTGTAGCCATACTTCGGATCGGCCGCGACCATGCGCACCAGCTCTTCGGAGGCGGCGGTCATCACGTAGACCTCGATGCCGTTCTCCATCAGTTTGTTGTACAGCTCTTGCTGGCCGGTGAAGATTTTCGGCGGGTTGACGTCGAGCTTCTTGACCACATCGCCTTCGTAATAAGTGGCCGGCACCGGTTTGCCGGACGCCATCATCTCGTCGACGTAGCCCTTGAGTTCCTTGAGCGTAAAGCCGGAGAACACCTGGGCGACCCATGGATAGCAAACCATGTCGTCGACTTCACAGAGGCGGTAGTAGTAGCTGAACAGGCTTTCCTTGTGGTCGGCGGTGTCCTTGAACGGCATCAGTTTCAGGGAGGGGTCGAGCTTGTCACGGGTGATCAGGCCTTTGTTCTCCATGAACGGCAGCAACGACTCTTCCAGGTCATAGCGGTAACTGGTGTTGTCCATGTCGAACACCGCGTAGTTACCCTTGTTGGCGTTGGCCGCGATCATCGCGTCCAGTGCCTTGGCCTGATCGGCTGGCCAGTGTTTCAGATCCGTTGCGAAAACCTGGCCGGCAAGGCCCAGGCAAAGTGCTGCAGCCAGTAATTTCGGTGCGAACTTCATCGGCGTTTCTCCCTGAATGTGAAAGACATCGACGCTAACAAATAAGTGTGACAGTCCTCGTCTGTCAGCGACCGTCCGCGTCCCTTTCGCGTCAGTTGCATTTCTGACAGCGACATCCGCTTATTCCAAAAACGACGGATACCATACGTTTTTGATATTAATTCATTAGTTTTCAAGCTGTTAGGCTTGCCGGTTCGCAGCTGCCCCGGATGGTAGCTGGCACAAGTCTCATGGGAGTCCCAATGAATCTGCCGCTGATTCTCAATCTGCTGGTGTTCCTCGCTTTGCTCTTCGGCCTGGCGCAAACCCGCCACACCACCTGGAGCCTGGCGAAAAAAGTCCTGCTCGCGCTGGTGCTGGGCGTGGCGTTCGGTGTGGCGTTGCACACGGTCTACGGTGCCGGCAACCCGGTACTGAAAGCCTCGATCGGCTGGTTCGATCTGGTGGGCAACGGTTATGTGCAATTGCTGCAAATGATCGTGATCCCGCTGGTGTTCGCCTCGATCCTCAGCGCCGTGGCCCGTCTGCACAACGCTTCGTCGCTGGGCAAGATCAGCTTCCTGACCATCGGCACGCTGCTGTTCACCACGGCCATAGCGGCGCTGATCGGCATCGGCCTGACCAACCTGTTCGGCCTGACCGCCGAAGGCCTGGTGGCCGGCACCCAGGAAATGGCGCGCCTGCAAACCATCCAGACCGACTACGCCGGCAAGGTCGCCGACCTGAATGTGCCGCAACTGTTGCTGTCGTTCATTCCGCAAAACCCGTTCGCCGATCTGGCGCGGGCCAAGCCGACGTCGATCATTAGCGTGGTGATTTTTGCTGCATTCCTGGGTGTCGCCGCGCTGCAACTGCTCAAAGATGATGCCGAGAAAGGTCAGAAAGTGATCAACGCCATCGACACCCTGCAAGCCTGGGTGATGCGCCTGGTGCGCCTGGTGATGAAGCTGACCCCGTACGGCGTACTGGCGCTGATGACCAAGGTGGTCGCCGGTTCCAACCTGCAAGACATCATCAAGCTCGGCAGTTTCGTGGTGGTGTCCTATATCGGCCTGGGCCTGATGTTCGTGGTGCATGGCGTGTTGGTGTCGGTGGCCGGGATCAATCCGCTGCGCTTCTTCCGCAAGATCTGGCCGGTGCTGACGTTCGCGTTCACCAGCCGCTCCAGTGCAGCAACGATTCCATTGAGCATCGAAGCGCAAACCAGTCGCCTGGGCATCCCGCAGTCCATCGCCAGTTTCGCCGCTTCGTTCGGCGCGACCATCGGCCAGAACGGCTGTGCCGGTCTGTACCCGGCGATGTTGGCGGTGATGGTAGCGCCAACCGTGGGCATCAACCCACTGGACCCATTGTGGATCGCGACGCTGGTGGCGATTGTCACGCTGAGCTCGGCCGGTGTGGCCGGAGTGGGTGGCGGCGCGACCTTTGCCGCATTGATCGTGCTGCCGGCGATGGGCTTGCCGGTGTCACTGGTGGCGTTGCTGATTTCGGTCGAGCCGTTGATTGATATGGGGCGTACGGCGTTGAACGTCAGTGGGTCGATGACAGCCGGTGCGATTACCAGCCAGGTGATGCAGCAGACCGATAAGGCGCTGCAGGATGCGGATGAGCATTCGGCGTTGGCGCAGGCTTAAGTACTTTAGCGACTGAGCGGGCCTCTTCGCGAGCAAGCCCGCTCCCACATTGGATCTGTGAGCCACACAAATCCCCTGTGGGAGCGGGCTTGCTCGCGAAGCTTTCAGGCTTTTTCCCAGACCTCGAAGCTGTACGCCGGTTTGTCGCCCTCGGCCGGATTCGGCACATTCGACACCAGTTTCCACTGGCTCAAATCAAACTCCGGAAACCACGCATCCCCTTCCGGGCTCAGCTCCACACGGGTCAGGTACAACCGATCGGCCTGCGCCAAGCCTTGCGCATACAACTGCGCACCGCCAATCAGCATCAGCTCATCGACGCCCTGCTCCTTCGCCCATGCTTCAGCGCGAACGACGGCGGCTTCCAGCGATGGATAAACCTCCGCGCCCTCCAGCAGCAGGTCCGCCTGACGGCTGACCACGATGTTCAAGCGGCCCGGCAACGGGCGACCGAGGGAATCCCAGGTCTTGCGACCCATGATGATCGGCTTGCCGAGGGTGGTGGCCTTGAAATATTTGAAGTCCCCCGGCAGGTGCCAGGGCATGCTGTTGTCGACGCCGATCACACGGTTTTCACCGAGGGCTGCGATCAGGCTGAGGGGGAGTGATTTAGTCATGCCGGCGAGGATACCAGAGCCTCGCTTTCGCCGATAAGCGCCACAGCGGTTATGCTCTCAGCTCAATGAAGCGACGGGATGCCGCGTGACTGAACTCAATACCCTCTGGCTGACGGAAACCATTCGCCTGCGCGAAGAACACGCAGGCCCCCTGGAAGACCTTGAAGCCAACCGGATGGCCCGTAGCGCCGGCGGCGATTTGCCGTCGCGCATTCAACGCCGGGCCCTGTGGCTGGCTGAACGCGATGGCCTGGCTGCAGCCCTCACACACTGGCTGCAAGGCGCACGACTGGCGCTGATCGTAATGGCGGCACTGGCCGTGATCAGCGGCGCCGGCCTGGCCTTTGCGGCAATGGGCGACGGCCTGCACCCGGTGAATGTGTTCTGGGCCCTGGGCAGCCTGCTCGGGCTGAATCTGATCCTGCTGCTGAGCTGGGCCCTGGGACTGGTGTTTGCCGGCGAACACGGCGCCAGTCTCGGGCGACTGTGGCTATGGCTGAGTGAGAGACTCGCTCGTGACGCCAAAGCCGCACAACTGGCACCAGCCCTGCTCCTGTTGCTGCAACGCCAGAAACTCAATCGCTGGGCCATCGGCGTGCTGGTCAACAGCCTGTGGTTGCTGGCGATGCTCAGCGCCCTGGTCATTCTGCTGACGCTGATGGCGACCCGACGCTACGGCTTCGTCTGGGAAACCACGATCCTCAGTGCCGACACCTTTATCGCCGTCACTCAGGCGCTTGGCGCGCTGCCGGCCCTGCTCGGCTTCAGCGTACCGACCGAGGAGATGATCCGTGCCAGCGGCGATGCCGCACTGAACATCGAAAGTGCCCGCCAGGCCTGGGCCGCCTGGCTGGTGGGGGTACTGCTGATCTACGGCGTTTTGCCGCGCCTGCTGCTCGCGCTGTTTTGCCTGTGGCGCTGGAAGACGGGGCAAACCGCGCTGCGTCTGGATTTGAACCTGCCCGGGTACGCGCAACTGCGCGAACGCCTGATGCCCACCAGCGAGCGCCTTGGCGTCAGCGATGTGGCACCAGCCCAACTGCATCGCGTGGAAAGCGGTGTCACCGAGCAGCAAAGCGACGGCGCGCTGTTGGTCGCCATCGAACTGGACGACCAACGCCCGTGGCCACCGCAATTGCCGAAAAACGTGAGCAACGCCGGCATCCTCGACAGTCGCGAATCGCGGCACAAACTCCTCGAACAACTGAGCCGCTTTCCTCCAGCGCGCCTGGCCATCGCGTGCGATCCACAACGCTCGCCGGATCGCGGCAGCCTGGCCTTGATTGCCGAACTGGCCCGCAGCGCCAGCGCCACCCGCGTGTGGTTGTTGCAGGCACCGCCCGGTGAAGCACTGGACGCCGAACGCCTCGGCGACTGGCACGTGGCGCTGCAACAGCTGGAGCTGCCTTTTGCCGACTGCGCGCCGATGAACTGGCTGGAGACGGGTCATGACTGACACCCGCAAACAGCCTCTGAAACTCGCCGTCGTCGGCCACACCAACGTCGGCAAGACCTCGCTACTGCGAACCCTGACCCGCGACGTCGGCTTCGGTGAAGTGTCCTATCGCCCCAGCACTACACGGCACGTCGAAGGCGCCCGTCTTTCGGTGGACGGCGAGCCACTGCTCGATCTCTACGACACCCCGGGCCTGGAAGACGCCATCGCCCTGCTCGATTACCTCGAACGCCTGGAGCGTCCCGGCGAACGTCTCGACGGCCCGGCTCGCCTGGCACGTTTCCTTGAGGGTAGCGAAGCCCGGCAACGGTTCGAACAGGAAGCCAAAGTGCTGCGCCAGTTGCTGGCGTCGGACGCCGGGCTCTACGTAATCGACGCCCGGGAGCCAGTGCTGGCCAAGTATCGCGACGAGCTGGAAGTGCTCGCCGGTTGCGGCAAGCCCTTGCTGCCGGTGCTGAATTTCGTCAGCAGCGCCAACCACCGCGAACCGGCGTGGCGTGAAGCGCTGGCGCGGCTGGGTCTGCATGCCTTGGTGCGCTTCGACAGCGTCGCGCCGCCGGAGGATGGCGAGCGTCGACTCTATGAAAGTCTCGCCCTGCTGCTGGAAACGGCCCGGCCGCAACTCGAACGCCTGATCGCCGATCAGCACGCCCAGCGTCTGGCTCGCCAACAAAGCGCCGAGCGATTGATTGCCGAATTGCTGATCGATTGCGCGGCGTGCCGGCGCAGCGTGGTCAGTGAAGCCGAGCAGGAACAGCAGGCGATCAGCGAACTGCGCAAAGCCGTACGCCAGCGTGAACAGCGTTGCGTCGAGGCCCTGCTCAAGCTTTACGCCTTCCGTCCACAGGATGCCGCGGCTGGTGATTTGCCGCTGCTCGACGGCCGTTGGGGCGATGACCTGTTCAACCCGGAAACCCTCAAGCAACTGGGTGTGCGCGTGGGTGGCGGAATCGCCGCGGGTGCTGCTGCGGGGGCCGGGGTCGACCTGCTGGTGGGCGGGATTACCCTGGGTGCGGCGGCGCTGGCGGGGGCCATCGCCGGCGGCGCGCTGCAAACCGCACGCAGTTATGGCAGCCGCTTGCTCGGCAAGATCAAGGGCCAGCGCGAACTGACGGTGGATGACAACGTGCTGCGCCTGTTGGCGCTGCGCCAGCGGCAATTGCTGCAAGCGCTGAACGCCCGCGGACATGCAGCGATGGACAGCATTCAGGTGGCCACGCCCCAGGACAAGAGCTGGCGCGAAGGCAAACTGCCCGAAGCCCTGAACAAGGCACGGGCGCATCCGCAGTGGTCGTCGCTCAATCCTCATCCCAAACTGAATCAGGCAGAGCGGCAGGAGCAGGTTGAGGCGTTGGCGCAGCAGCTTTAGTGGCTTGACTGATGATGCATGGTGTCAGCGCGGGCCTCTTCGCGAGCAAGCCCGCTCCCACAGGGGATGTGCGTCGGTCACAAATCCAATGTGGGAGCGGGCTTGCTCGCGAAGGCAGCCACTCGGCGCCGAGACTTACGCAGCCAACAACCGCACCGCTTTTTCCTTCAGTACCCCAAGATCAATCACCGGCACATGCATCTCTTTCGCCAGCTCATCCCACTGGCGCATGCGCAAGCTCACTGCACACAGCGGGTCCTGCTCGAACGCCTCAGCCTCTTCAGCCGTCATCACCCCGCCCTGATACTCCAGGGTCCGGCGGCTGGCTACGCTCAAGCGTTCGTAATACCCCGGTTCCTTGAGCGTCAGATAACGCTTGGCTTGAACGTGGTACTCCACCAGCCGCGCCATGCGTTCGCCAAAACCGGCGCGACGCAGGTAGTCGGCGCCGAGCCGCTCATGGCTGACCACGCCGAAGCCGCCCATGTTCTCCGCGCTTTCAGCGCAGATATGCCCGATGTCGTGGAAGAACGCCGCCAGCACCACTTCATCGTCGAAGCCTTCGGCCATGGCCAGCTCCGCCGCCTGGGACATGTGCTCGATCTGTGACACCGGCTCGCCGATGTAGTCGCTGTCGCCAAAGCGCTCGTACAAACCGAACACCTCGGCAATCACTCGTTCATTGCGCTCCATCAGATTTCCTCCAATACGGTGGCCACGTTGCGCTCAGCCATTGCCGGCCCGACGCTCATGCCGACACCGGTGTGCATCAACGCCACGCCCAGGCCTTTTTCCGGGCGCAGGAACGAGAACGGTCCTGGCCCCCGTGAACCATAGACGCCCTGCCAGCGTTCGACCACCTGCACCTTGCAGCCCAGGGTTTGCTCGGCCAGCTCGATCATCCAGTCATCGACCTGCTCGGCATTGAAGGGCGACGGATCGCGGCCGTAATGGTGCGAATCGCCAATGATCAACTCGCCATAGGGTGTCGGGCTGATCAGCAGGTGGATGCCATTTTCGTGCAGGTGCGGCGCGTGCCGCAGGATTTCCGCCTGCACCGCTGCAGCCTCCGGCAAGTCGGCGAAGGCGCCGTAGTGCACGCAACTCAAACCGGTGAGCAACGCGTGTTGCAGGTTGAGGTTGATCTGCGGTCGGGCGCGGAGCATTTGCAGGCGGCAGATTTGCGGGTCGAGCTCGGCGATGTGCTCGGCCAGCAAGGTCTGATAGTCATGACCGGAGCAGACGATGATCTGCTCGGCACTGAAGCTGCCGGCGGTGCTGTACAAGCGGCCCGGTTCGATATCGCGAACCAGGGTGGAGAAGTGAAATTCGACACCCAGGTCGCGGCGCAGGAAGTCGATCAGCGCCGGAATCGCTTCGCGTGAATACAGTTGCTGGTCGTCCACACCGTGCAACGCCGCGCGATGATGGCGGAACTGGCCGCCATACAAATCGCGCAATGCGGCACCGCGCAGCAGGTCGACGCGGTAGCCGTGTTCGACGGCGCGGCCCTCGCAGAAGGCTTCCAGCAGTTGCTCTTCCGCTTCGGTGCGGGCGAACAGGTACGAGCCATTGCGCTTGAGTTGCAGGCCGGCGAGCTGTGCCCAATCGCCCCAGATCCCGCGACTGGCGCGGGCCAGCTCCAGCATCGGGCCCGGCGGTTGGCCGGTGACCAGTGCCTGGCCGAAGTTGCGCACCGAAGCGCCGACCGGCGTTTCGCTACGCTCGAAAACCGTGACCTTCAGACCGCGTTTGGCGGCGGCATACGCATGGGACAAACCGAGGATGCCGGCGCCGACGATCAGCATGTCGTTGTGTTGTGTCATCTGGATGATGTCCTGAATTCAAGACCGCTTTCGCGAGCAAGCCCGCTCCCACATTGGAATGCGTAATCCTGTGGGAGCGGGCTTGCTCGCGAAGAGGCCCTTTCAGCCGATAAAGATCTTACTTGGCCGCCACTTTCTCGGACTTGCCGTCATAACGCTTGCGCCATTCGGTGAGGATCTCGTCGCGGTTCTTCGAAGCCCAGGCGAAGTCGTTCTTGATCAGGCGCTGTTCGTAGTCGGCTGGCAGTTCGGTTTGCGGCTTGGCGATGCCAGGCTGGGCGAGCACGGCGAAGTTTTCTTTGTAGAGTTCCATCGCCTCAGGGCTGGCGGAGAAGTCAGCCAGTTTTTTCGCGGCTTCCTCGTGGGCGGAGCCCTTGATCACGGCCGTCGCTTCGATCTCCCAGCCCAGGCCTTCCTTCGGCAGGATGATGTCCAGCGGTGCGCCCTGGCGTTTCAGTTGAACGGCCGGGTACTCGAAGGAAATACCGATCGGGAACTCACCGGCGGCGGCCAGTTTGCAAGGCTTGGAACCGGAGTGAACGTACTGGCCGATGTTCTGGTGCAGGCCGTCCATGTACGCCCAGCCCTGCTTCTCGCCGAAGGTTTGCAGCCAGGCGCTGACGTCGAGGAAACCGGTGCCGGACGATGCAGGGTTCGGCATGACGATCTTGCCTTTGTACTCAGGCTTGGTCAGGTCTTGCCAGCTCACTGGCTTGGTCAGGCCCTGCTTCTCGGCTTCGACGGTGTTGAAGCAAATGGTCGCGGCCCAGACGTCCATGCCGACCCAGGCTGGCGGATTGGCGGCGTCGCGGTAGTTGGCGCCGATCTTGCCCAGATCCTTGGGTGCGTAGCTTTGCAGCATGCCCTGCTGGTCGAGGATTGCCAGGCTGGAAGCCGCCAGGCCCCACACGGCGTCAGCCTGCGGACGAGCTTTTTCGGCCAGCAGTTTGGCAGTGATGATCCCGGTGGAATCACGCACCCACTTGATCTCGACGTCCGGGTTGGCCTTTTCGAAGGCTTCCTTGTAGGTCTTCAGTTGTTCGGCTTCGAGGGCGGTGTACACCGTCAACTCGGTTTTCGCCGCGAAGGCGTTCAGGCTGAAAGCGGTGAGAACAGCAGCGGCCAGGGCCAGGGGCTTGAACATGATCTTTTCCTGTTTTGAGTTGAGGGCTTTCGGTTTGAGGAGAAGCAAATCAATGACCGGGCGCGGTCTGCCGCCAGGCCTGGGAGCGGCGCAGCAAGCCGCGCGAAGCCCAGGCCAGCAGCAGGGACACGCCCGCCGAGGTGAACAGAATCAGGGTCGACATCGCTGCCGCGCCGCCGACGTTGCCGGCGTCGTCCATGTTCAGCACCGCCACCGCCGCGAGGATGGTGTCGGGGCTGTAGAGGAAGATCGCCGCCGAGACAGTGGTCATGGCCGAGACGAACAGGTAGCGCACGATGTCCAGCAACGCCGGCAGGCAGATCGGCACGGTGACGCGCAGGTAATGGCGGTACAGCGGGGCCTTGAGCGACAGCGCGGCGGCTTCGAACTCGGCATCGAGTTGACGCAGCGCGGTGGTGGCGGTCATTTGCGCGGTGGTCAAATAGTGCGCAATGGTGCAGACGATCAGCAGCGCCATGCTGCCGTAGAGGACGTGCAGCGGGTTGCCGGTGAGGTTGAAGAAGAAGACGTAACCCAACCCCAGCACCAGGCCTGGCACCGCCATCGGTACGAAGCTGAGCATGCGCAAGGTCAGGTTCAGGCCGCGCTGCCCCCTGGTTTTTTCCATCAGGTAGGCGCCGGTAAAGATCAGCATGGAGCCGATCAACGCGGTGCCCAAAGCCATCTTCAGGCTGTTGCCGTAGGCCAGCCAGCCACCGCCGGCGGTTTCGTTGAACTGGTAGTGGTTGAGCGACAGCGACAGGTTGTACGGCCAGAACTTCACCAGCGACGAGAACACCGCCATGCCGAACACCAGCAGCAATGCGGCGCTGATCAGCAACACGATGGCCAGGTAGCATCCGTCACGCAACTTCGACGGCACTGGCTTGAACACCTGGGCACGACCGCTCATGGAGTCGCCGTGCCGCCGACGCAACCAGGCGTCGACCCCGAAGCTGAACAGCGCCGGCAGCAGCAGCACCATGCCGATCAAGGCACCGCGGCCGAACTGCTGCTGACCCACTACCGCCTTGTAGGCCTCCAGCGCCAGCACCTGATAGTCGCCACCGACCACCACGGGCACACCGAAATCGGTGATGGTCAGGGTGAACACCAGGCAGAACGCCGCGAACACTGCCTGGCGGGACGCCGGCCAGGTGATGCTGCGGAAAGCTTTCGCAGGACTCGCGCCCATGCTGGAGGCGGCATCGAACAGTCGCGCATCCGCCAGGGACAACGCCGACAGCAGAATCATCAAGGCGTGCGGGAAGGTGTAGATCACCTCACCGAGCACAATGCCCCAGAAGCCGTAGATGTTGTCCGAAAGCAGACCACGCAACATGCCCTGGTTGCCGAACAGGTAAACCAGCGCAATGCCGGGCAGCATCGACGGCGCCATCAATGGCAGCAGCGAGATGCCGCGCCAGATGCCTTTGGCCGGAATCAACGTGCGTTGCAGGGCGTAGGCAAACAGGTAGGCCAGCGGTACGACAATGGCCGCGACGCTGAGGGAAACCTTCAGACTGTTACCAAGCAACCAGTGGAAGTTCTCGCTGGTCACCAGTTCTTTCGCTGCGAGCCAACCACCGCCCTGCCCGGCTTCGGCGCTGAAACCACGCCAGAAGATCGCCAGCAACGGCATCAACACGGCAATGCTGAGCAACACCAGCAGGAGGACTTTGCCGCCGACCACGAACAGGCGGTCACCGATCTCGGCGCGGGAGGTCTGCCGAACCTGCCTTTGTGGCAGCGGCAGCGCGAGGTTCGCGCTCATCAGGCAAACACCTGCAGGCTACGCGGCGGCAAGGCGACCATGATCTGCTGGGCGCCAAGACGCGGCATGGCTTCCGGCGCCAGTTCCGCCAACAGTGCATGGCCCGGCAATTGATCGAGTTCGAAGCTCATGCGGCAGCGGTTGCCGAGGAAGGTGATTTCGCGAACCTTGGCCGGGAACAGGTTTTCCTCGTGCACCAGCGGGTTGATGCTGATCGCTTCCGGTCGGCAGAACAAACGGCCCGATGCGGTCCTGGCGCCGCCATCGGCCAGACGCATGCTCATTCCGCCGACCTGGGCGTGGCTGTCGCTGCTGCGCTGGAACGGCAACCAGTTGCCCTGGCCGACGAACTCCGCCACGAATGGCGTGGCCGGGCGGTTGTAGATTTCCTGCGGCGTGGCGTACTGCTCGACCTTGCCGTTGTTCATCACGGCAATGCGGTCGGCCATCAGCATGGCCTCGTCCTGATTGTGGGTAACCATCAGCGTGGTGATGCCGAGGTTGCGTTGCAGCTGGCGCAATTCGGTGCACAGGTGCTCGCGTACCCGGGCATCGAGGGCCGACATCGGCTCGTCGAGCAGCAACAGCGAAGGCGCCGGGGCCAGAGCGCGAGCCAGTGCAACCCGCTGCTGCTGGCCGCCGGACAATTGACCGGGATACTTTTTCTCGCTGCCGCCCAGGCCGACCAGTTCCAGCATCTGACCGACACGTTGGCGAATCTGGTCGCGGCCATTGCCGGCGAGGCCGTAGGCAATGTTCGCTTCGACGGTCAGATTGGGGAACAACGCATAGGACTGGAACAGAATGCCGTAGTCCCGCGCCTGGGGTGGCAGGTGGGAAACATCGCGGTCGCCTAGGTACAACTCGCCACTGTCCTGCTTTTCCAGACCGGCGATGCAGCGCAGCAAGGTGGTTTTGCCACAGCCCGACGGGCCCAGCAGACACACCAGCTCACCGGCCGCCACGTCGAGGGAAACGTTATCCAGCGCCGTGAAGGCGCCAAAACGTTTCTGAACGCCGCGCACTTTCATCGGTGCACCGGGGTTGGTCAGGGCAGTTGCAATCGGGTTGTTCATGGACGGACCTCATCGAGCAGATGGGGGCCATCCTAGAGTTGTAATGAGTCCGTCATGTGGCAGTAAGGCAAAAACTGCCGATAGTGGTATTCGGGATTTTTGGTTCAGAGTTCAAGAGATGTATTGCCCGATCCGACGCCTTCGCGAGCAAGCCCGCTCCCACAGTTGAGTGCGGTCCCCTGTGGGAGCGGGCTTGCTCGCGAAGGGGCCGGTACTGTCACCACTGATCTCAGGCCGGAGCCATTTCCTGCGCCAACCCCAGAAACGCCGCCGGCAGCCGCGCGTTTTTACGCTCCTTGAGGCAATACAGGTATTCCGGGATTTGCGGCGCATTTTCGATGGTCAGCACCCGCAACTGCGGATCGTGCGGGACTTCCTGGCGGGCAATGATGCTGATGCCTATGTTGCGCAGCACCGCTTCGCGGATCGATTCGCGGCTGCCGATTTCCAGCAGCGGACCGAAACACACACCGGCACTGGCCAGCAGCTCTTCAGTCAGGCGACGAGTGGTCGAGCCCGGTTCGCGCATCAGCAGGGTATGCCCGGCCAAGGCGCCGAGCGGTACGTGATCGTGAATCGCCAGCGGATGATTGCGATGCACCGCCAGCACCAGCGGATCGCTGCCAAGCACCCGGCGAATCAGCCGCGCGTCATCGAGCAACTGCGACGATGCCGCGACATCGACCCGGTACTCTTCCAGCGCTTCGAGTACTTGCTGGGAGTTGCCGATTTCCACCGAAACCTCAACCTGCGGCAGTCGCTCGCGGAAGGTTTTCACCAGGTCGAGAATGTAATACGGCGCCGTGGCGGCAATACGCAATGTGCCCTGGACCTGGCCGCAGTTACGCAGGAAAAACTCGATGTCGGCTTCCTGTTGCATCAGCACCTTGACCATCGGCAGCAGCCGCGCGCCTTCTTCGCTGACACTGAGACGCCGGCCGCCACGGTAGAACAACTCGACCGAGTACTGACTTTCAAGGTTGCGGATCTGCGTCGTCACTGTCGGCTGGCTCAGGCCAAGCTTTTTTGCAGCCTGGGTAATGCTGCCCAGGCGGGCCACCATGTAAAACGCCTTCAGCTCGGCACTCAGCACAACCGTCCCTCATCCTTCACTTGCGCAGCAGGCGCAATCCGTTGAACACCACCAGCAAACTCACGCCCATGTCGGCGAACACCGCCATCCACATGGTAGCGACCCCGGCGAAGGTTACCCCAAGAAAGATCGCCTTGATGACCAAAGCCAGGGCGATGTTCTGCTTGAGAATGCTCGATGTCTGGCGTGACAGGCGGATGAATGCCGGGATCTTGCGCAGATCGTCGTCCATCAGGGCGACATCGGCGGTTTCAATCGCGGTATCGGTGCCGGCGGCGGCCATGGCGAAACCGATCTCCGAACGCGCCAGTGCCGGGGCGTCGTTGATGCCGTCGCCGACCATGCCGACCCGATGCCCTTGGGCATAAAGGGCCTCGATGGCCTGCAATTTGTCGCCCGGCAACAGGTCGCCCTTGGCCTCGTCGATACCGACTTGTGCAGCGATAGCCTGCGCGGTGTGGACGTTATCGCCGGTGAGCATCAGGGTCTTGATGCCCAGGTCATGCAGTTGCCGGATAGCTTCGCGGCTGCTTGCCTTTACCGTATCGGCGACGGCGAACAACGCCAACGGACCGGACGAATCAAGCAGCAGCACCACCGACTTGCCCTGCTTTTCAAGGGCAAACAGCTTTTCTTCCAGCGCCGGCGAACACAGGCCCAGATCCTCGACCAGACGATGGTTGCCCAAATGGTAGAGCTGGCCGTTGATCTCGCCGCGCACGCCACGCCCGCCCAAGGCTTCGAAGTTATCCACAATCAGCGGCGCAATTGGTTTATCCACAGCCGCTGTGGCGATGGCCAGGGAAACCGGGTGGTCCGAGCGCCCGGCCAGCGCGGCGGCAATGGCTGGCGCCGATTCATCGACGGTCGGGTCCAGCGACAGGTAATCGGTCTGTACCGGTTTGCCGTGGGTGATGGTGCCGGTCTTGTCCAGGGCCAGGTAGTCGAGCTTGTAACCGCCCTCCAGATAGACGCCGCCCTTGACCAGAATGCCTTTGCGCGCCGCCGCCGCGAGGCCACTGACGATGGTCACCGGTGTGGAAATCACCAGCGCACACGGGCAAGCCACCACCAGCAGCACCAGCGCCCGATAAATCCAGTCGAACCACAACGCGCCCATGAACATTGGCGGGATCACCGCCACGGCCAAGGCCAGGACGAACACCGCCGGGGTGTAGATTTTCGAGAAGCTGTCGACGAAACGCTGGGTCGGCGCCCGCGCACCCTGAGCCTGCTCGACGGCGTGGATGATGCGGGCCAGGGTCGAGTTGTCCGCCGCGGCGGTCACTGCGTACTCCAGGGAGCCGGCCTGATTGATGGTGCCGGCGAATACTTTGTCGCCGACGGTTTTCTCCACCGGCAGGCTTTCACCGGTGATGGGCGCCTGATCGATGGTCGAGCGACCGGACAGCACTTCGCCGTCCAGGCCGATACGCTCACCGGGACGCACCCGTACGCGCGCGCCGAGCCCTATGGTTTTGACATCCTGCTCAAGCCAGGTCCCGTCAGCCTGCAATACCGTTGCCGTGTCCGGGGTCATCTGCATCAGGCCACCGATGGCATTGCGCGCACGATCGAGGGATCGGGCTTCGATCAATTCGGCCACGGTGAACAGGAACATCACCATGGCCGCTTCCGGCCACTGGCCGATCAGCACCGCGCCGGTCACGGCAATGCTCATCAGCGCATTGATGTTCAGGTTGCGGTTCTTGAGAGCGATCCAGCCTTTTTTGTAGGTACCCAGGCCACCACTGAGGATCGAGACCAGTGCGATAACCGCCACCACCCAGTTCGGTGCGGTACCGGTGAAGTGGATAACTTCCGCCAGCAATGCACCAACACCGGACAGCGCCAGGGGCCACCACGGCTTTTTCCGCGGCGCCGGCCCCGGGGTTTCAGCCCCCTGATCCATCGGCTCGGCATGCATGCCCAAGGACTTGATGGCCTCGACGATCGGCTCGATATCGGGCAAGTCGTGGGTCACGCCGAGCACCCGATTAATCAGATTGAACTCCAGCTGCTGCACCCCGGTCAGTTTGCTTAGCTTGTTCTGGATCAGCGTCTGTTCGGTTGGACAGTCCATGGCCTCGATGCGAAAACTGCTCAGTCGGGCCCCGGGCGTCGGCGATTCGCTCAGTTTTACCAGCGCAGGCGCTGCCGCTTTAGATGAGCAGCAGGAGTCGCCGTGACTGCCATGGCCATGTTTTGGCACGGGTTTGAGCTTGTGGCTGTGCTCGTGTTCAGCCCCGGGTTTGTGGGAATGCAGGGAATCGCTCATTGGTTGCGTCCATAAGAGTGCCTGTTGCCAAGTAAAGACCCTGTAGCCACTATAGGGTCAAGCACCCTTTCTGGAGTTTTGGAGATTGGCGTCATGAAAATTGGAGAATTGGCGAAACTCACGGACTGCGCCGTGGAGACGATCCGCTACTACGAGCGCGAGAACCTGCTGCCGGAACCAGCCCGCAGTGACGGTAATTATCGCGTCTATACCCAGGCCCACGCCGAGCGCCTGACGTTCATCCGCAACTGTCGCACCCTCGACATGACGCTCGAAGAAATCCGCAGCCTGCTGGCGTTTCGCGACAGTCCGCAGGACCAGTGCGAAAGCGTCAACGCGCTGATCGACGAGCACATCCATCACGTCAAGGCGCGGATCGACGGCTTGCTGGCCTTGCAGACACAACTGCTCGACCTGCGCCAACGCTGCGGCGAGCGGCCGGGTGTCGATCAATGCGGGATTTTGCAGCGGCTGGAAGTAAGCGGCGGGGTTGTGGCGACGGAGGTTGAGCATTCCCATGTAGGCCGCAGTCACGGCCATTGAGAACACCACCCTCCCTCTGTAGGAGCGAGCATGCTCGCGATGAACTCAAGGGCGACGTGGGTCGTCAGACAATACGCGTCATCGTTAACGTCCATCGCGAGCAAGCTCGCTCCTACAAGGGGGATAGCGTGAAGCGTCAGACCGCCATCGGCGCGGTCATTGGCGCGTGGTGTTCGTAGCCTTCCAGTGAAAAATCGCTCGGCTCCACCAGCTCCAGCCATTGCGGCTGATACACGCCCGTCTTGGCAAACTCCGGCACACGCTCGGAAATCACCAGTTTCGGCATCGGGAACGGCTCGCGCTTGAGCTGTTCGTTGAGCATGTCCAGGTGGTTTTCGTAGACGTGGGCATCACCGATGAAATAGGTGAACCAGCGCGGCGTGTAGCCCGTCAGGCGACCGATCAGGCTCAGCAGCGCTGCACCTTCGGTGAGGTTGAACGGCGTGCCAAGGCCCAGGTCGTTGGAGCGGATGTAGAGCGTCAGGGAAATCTCCTTGGTCTCGACATTCGGGTGGAACTGGTACAGCAGGTGGCACGGCGGCAGGGCCATTTCATCAAGCTGGGCGCAGTTCCAGCCGTGGAACAGGATGCGACGGCTGCCCGGGTCCTTGATGATGGTATCGACGCACTGGCGGACCTGGTCGATGGCCTTGTACAGCACCACGTAGGCCTGGCCGTTTTCTTCGCCTTCAGCGATCTGGCGATAGCCTTGCTTCAGGGTCTGCTCGATGGCGGCCGGGTTGCTGAGCGGGATCTGCTTGTACGCCGGCCATTTTCGCCATTGCACGCCGTAGATTTCGCCGAGGTCGTCTTCGCCCTGACGGAACGGGTTGGCCAGCCACTGGGCGTTTTCGTTGGCGTTCTGGTCCCAGACCTTGCAACCCAGGGCGCGGAATTCGGCGGCGTTGTTCACGCCACGCAGGAATCCGCACATTTCGCCGACGGCCGATTTGAACGCCATTTTGCGCGTGGTGATCGCCGGAAAGCCTTCCTGCAGGTCATATCGCAGCATCGCGCCAGGAAAACTGATGGTGTTCACGCCGGTACGGTTGGCCTGTTTGGTGCCGTTCTTGATGACGTGGGCGACCAGTTCGAGATATTGCTTCATGAGTTACCTGTTTCCTTGAACCCGCAGCCATCGCTGCGGGGTTCGAATTTATACGGCTGCTGCTGGAGATGCCGGGGCGCGGTGATACGCCAGCCAGATCAGCAACAGACCACCGACGATCATCGGCACGCACAGCACCTGGCCCATGGTCAGCCAGTTCCAGGCCAGATAGCCCAGCTGGGCGTCCGGTACGCGGACGAACTCGACGATGAAACGGAAGATGCCATAGAACAGCGCGAACATCCCGGACACCGCCATGGTCGGCCGCGGTTTGCGCGAGAACAGCCAGAGGATCAGGAACAGCGCCACGCCTTCGAGGGCAAACTGGTACAGCTGCGAGGGGTGACGCGGCAGCTGCGCCGGGTCGCTGAACGGCGGGAAGATCATCGCCCACGGCACGTCGGTCGGCTTGCCCCACAGCTCGGCATTGATGAAGTTGCCGATACGCCCGGCACCCAGGCCAATCGGCACCATCGGCGCGACGAAATCCATCAGCTGGAAGAACGACTTGTTGTTCTTCCTGCCGAACCACAACGCCGCCAGCATCACACCGATGAAACCACCGTGGAACGACATGCCGCCCTTCCACACTTCGAAAATCAGTGTCGGGTTGGCGAGGTACGCATGCAGATCGTAGAACAGCACATAACCCAATCGCCCGCCGACGATCACCCCCATCGACATCCAGAACACCATGTCGGAGAGTTTCTCCTTGGTCCAGGTCGGGTCGAAGCGGTTCAAGCGGCGGGACGCCAGCAGCCAGGCGCCGCCGATGCCGATCAGGTACATCAGACCGTACCAGTGGATTTTCAGCGGACCGATGGCCAGGGCCACCGGGTCGATCTGCGGGTAAGGCAGCATTGCGACTCCTCGTTAGAGTTCAAATCTTAAAAATTCCCGGGCGACGCTGCCACCTCAGGATTAAGCCAGGATTGCGCTGTGCGTCAGAGCAGATGCTTCAGACTAGAAAGTTCAGGCCAACGCAGAACAGCAAAGCGGCAAACAGCCTTTTCAGCAACTTCGGCGACAATCGGTGGGCCAGTCGCGCGCCCAATCGGGCGAACACCATGCTGGTCAGGGCAATGCCCAGCAATGCCGGCAAATAAATGAAACCGAGACTATGGGCCGGGAGCAACGGATCGTGCCAGCCCAGAATCATGAAACTTAATGCACTGGCCAGGGCAATCGGCAGACCGCAGGCCGATGAAGTGGCCACGGCTTGCTGCATCGGCACACTGCGCCAGGTCAGGAACGGCACGGTCAACGAACCGCCGCCAATGCCGAAAATCGCCGAGGCCCAGCCAATCACGCTGCCGGCCAGGGTCAGACCGAGTTTGCCCGGCACGGTTCGGCTGGCCTTGGGTTTGACGTCCAGCGCCAGCTGAGCGGCGATCACCAGGGCGAATACACCAATGAGTTTCTGCAGGTTGGGGCCGGAAATCGCTTCCGCCGTCAGGGCGCCGAACCCGGCACCGATCAGAATGCCGACGGTCATCCACATGAAGATCGGCCAAAGCACGGCGCGACGGCGGTGATGCTCACGCACTGCGTTGACCGAGGTGAAGATGATCGTCGCCAGGGAAGTACCCACTGCCAGGTGCGTGAGGATCGACGGATCGAACCCTTGGGCCTTGAAGCTGAACACCAGCACCGGGACTATGATGATCCCGCCGCCCACGCCAAACAGCCCGGCGAGTACACCTGCACAGGCGCCGAGCGCCAGATAGAGCAGAAATTCCATGGTTGTCCCGCCCGTATCCCCAAAACCGGAGCGGCATGGTACCGGATGCATGGCCTTGAGCTCCACTGTGCAAGGCGATGGATCGATGAGTGATGTCTGCGTAGAGTGGGCAAAAACACACACGGACTCCCTTATGTGCCTGATCGTTTTTGCCTGGCGCCCGGGTCATGCCCAGCCGCTGGTCGTGGCGGCCAATCGCGATGAATTCTACGCCCGCCCCAGCCTGCCTCTGGCGCCATGGCCTGAAGCGCCGCACGTACATGCCGGGCGCGACCTCGAGGCCGGTGGCACCTGGCTCGGTATCGGTGCCAACGGACGTTTTGCAGCGCTGACCAACATCCGCGATCCCCTTCGACCGCCAGGGCTCAAGTCGCGCGGGGAGCTGGTCGCGCGATTTCTCACCGGGGAATTGCCAGTTGAGGACTATTTAGCCGACGTTGTCGACCATTCGAAGGAGTATGGTGGTTTTAACCTGCTGATTGGCAACACCCACGAGCTCTGGCACTTCAACGCCCGGGAATCGAGCGCGGTGATGCTGAAGCCGGGGGTCTACGGCTTATCCAATGCCGGGCTGGATACGCCCTGGCCGAAGTTACTCAAGGCCAAGGCTGCATTGAGCGAAGTGCTGGATGATCCGCAGCCTCAGGCGCTGCTGGCGTTATTGAGCGATGCGCAGACCGCGCCGTTTGCCGAGTTGCCGGATACCGGAGTGGGGCTGGCCACCGAGACGTTGCTGTCGAGCGTGTTCATTGCCAGCCAGAGTTATGGAACGCGGGCGAGTACGGCGTTGATTGTGCAGGCGGATGGGACGCGGCATATGGTCGAGCGCAGTTTCGGGCCGTATGGCGGGCACCTGGGGGAAGTGGAGATCAGGCTTTAGTTTTGTGTTGCCGGCACTGACGCCTTCGCGAGCAAGCCCGCTCCCACAGTTGTGTGGGAGCGGGCTTGCTCGCGAAGGGCACGCCGCAGATCTAGAGGGGCTTGACCGCAGCCGGATTGATCATCCGCGCCAGCCCGAGGTTCTTCAGCGCCAGCTGCAGCGAGCTGTGAATCACTTGCGGGTTGTCGATGGTCATAAGCTCCGCCAGCAGCTCCTTGGCCTTGCTCAGGTTGATTTGGCGCAGCATCCACTTCACCTTCGGCAAGTTGGTGGCGTTCATCGACAGGCTGTCGAAACCCATCGCCATCAACAGCACGGCCGCCGCCGGATCACCGGCCATTTCGCCGCAGATGCTCACCGGCTTGCCTTCGGCATGGGCGTCGCGCACTACGGTTTGCAAGGCTTGCAGCACCGCCGGGTGCAGGTAGTCGTAAAGATCGGCCACCCGCGGGTTGTTGCGGTCCACGGCCAACAGGTACTGGGTCAGGTCGTTGGAACCGACCGAAAGGAAGTCCACTTGCCGCGCCAGTTCCTTGGTCTGATACACCGCCGCCGGAATCTCGATCATCACGCCAACCGGCGGCATCGGTACGTCGCAGCCTTCGTCGCGCACTTCGCCCCAGGCCCGGTGGATCAGGTGCAGGGCTTCTTCCAGCTCATGAGTGCCGGAGATCATCGGCAGCAGAATCCGCAGGTTGTTCAGGCCTTCACTGGCCTTGAGCATGGCCCGGGTCTGCACCAGGAAAATTTCCGGGTGGTCGAGGGTGACGCGAATGCCGCGCCAGCCGAGGAACGGGTTGTCTTCCTTGATCGGGAAGTACGACAGCGACTTGTCGCCGCCGATGTCCAGGGTGCGCATGGTCACCGGTTGCGGGTGGAACGCGGCGAGCTGCTCGCGGTAGATCGCCAATTGCTCCTTTTCGCTCGGGAAGCGCTGGTTGATCATGAACGGCACTTCGGTGCGGTACAGCCCGACGCCTTCGGCACCACGCTTCTGCGCCCGCGCCACGTCGGCCAGCAAGCCGGTGTTGACCCACAGCGGCATGCGGTAGCCATCGACCGTGATACACGGCAGATCGCGCAACGCGTCCAGCCCCAGGGCCAGCTGTTTCTCTTCCTCGACCACTTCGGCGAACTGCTTGCGCAGCACGTCGCTGGGGTTTGTATAGACCTCGCCCCGGTGCCCATCGACGATCATGTCGATGCCATCGACTTTGGAATACGGCAGATCGACCAGGCCCATTACCGTCGGAATACCCATGGCGCGTGCCAGGATCGCGACGTGGGAGTTGCCGGAACCGAGTACCGAAACCAGGCCCACCAGCTTGCTTTCCGGAACCTCGCCGAGCATTGCCGGCGTCAGTTCCTCGCTGACCAGAATGGTGTTGTCGGGGTAGACCAGGGTTTGCTGGCGCTCTTCCTGCAAATAAGCCAGCAGGCGCCGACCGAGATCCTTGACGTCCGAGGCACGCTCGCGCAGGTAAGCGTCATCCATCAATTCGAAACGGTTGACGTGATCGGTGACCACCTGGCGCAACGCGCCCTGGGCCCACTGGCCGGTCTTGATCACAGTGGTGACTTCGTTGCCCAGCGCGGCATCGTCGAGCATCATCAGGTAGACGTCGAACAAGGCCCGCTCTTCCGGGCGCAACTGCGTGGCAAGCTTGGCGGACAACGCGCGCATGTCGGCGCGTACGCCTTCGATAGCGGTCTTGAACAGCCCCAGCTCGGCTTCGATGTCGGCGATGCTCTTGTCGGGCACCACGTCCAGGTCCGCCGGTGGCAGCATGACCACCGCGGTGCCGACCGCCGCACCCGGCGAACCCGGCACGCCGATGAACTTGGCTTCCTGGATGCCTTTGCCCTGACGACCGAGGCCACGGATCGAACCGGTGGCTTCGGCGTGGGCGATAACGCCGGCGAGCTGCGCGCTCATGGTCACGAGGAAGGCTTCTTCACCTTCATCGAACTGACGACGTTCTTTTTGCTGGATGACCAACACGCCGACGACGCGGCGGTGGTGAATGATCGGCGCCCCGAGGAACGAGGCGTAGCGCTCCTCGCCGGTTTCGGCGAAGTAGCGGTAGCGCGGGTGATCCGCGGCGTTTTCGAGGTTCAGGGGTTCTTCACGCGTGCCGACCAGGCCGACCAGACCTTCATTGGGGGCCATGCTGACCTTGCCGATCGAGCGCTTGTTCAAGCCCTCGGTGGCCATCAGCACGAAACGGTTGGTCTCGGGGTCAAGCAGGTAGACCGAGCAGACCTGGCTGCCCATGGCCTCTTTGACGCGCAACACAATAATCCCCAACGCCGCCTTGAGATCCTTGGCGGAGTTAACTTCCTGGACGATCTTGCGCAGCGTATTGAGCATGGCTCGGGGTCGAACTCCGTCGTCAGTCGCGCGCTAAAAGGCGCGGGGCAAGCTCTTTGAGAGCGCGTCGATACACCTCGCGCTTGAATGTCACCACCTGGCCCAACGGATACCAATAGCTGACCCAGCGCCAGCCATCGAACTCCGGTTTACCGGTCAAATCCATCCGCACCCGCTGCTCGTTGGAGATCAGGCGCAGGAGAAACCATTTCTGTTTCTGGCCGATGCACAGCGGTTGGCTGTGGGTACGTACCAGACGTTGCGGCAAACGATAGCGCAACCAGCCCCGGGTGCAGGCGAGAATTTCAACATCTTCGCGCTCCAGGCCCACTTCTTCGTTCAACTCGCGGTACAAGGCGTCTTCCGGCGTCTCTTCGGGGTTGATTCCCCCCTGCGGAAACTGCCAGGCATCCTGATTGATTCGGCGAGCCCATAGCACCTGGCCGGCGTCATTCGTCAGAATGATCCCGACATTGGGGCGAAATCCATCGGGGTCGATCACGGCAACAACCTCGCAAACGCATGTCGCCGCATTGTTCCACAAAGGTCGTGAAGGCGGCAACGAAGGTTCCTACCTTATGTGCACTCTTGTGAAAAGACCGTATTCTTGTCGCCTTTTTACTGACTTTTCAGCGGGTAACTGCAATGCGCCTGGCTTTATTCGATTTGGACAACACCCTTCTGGGCGGTGACAGCGATCACGCCTGGGGCGATTACCTGTGCGAGCGCGGCCTTCTCGACGCCGTTGCCTACAAGACTCGCAACGATGCGTTCTACCAGGATTACCTGGCCGGCAAACTGGATAACGCTGCTTACCTGAACTTCTGCCTGGAAGTCCTCGGTCGCACCGAAATGGCCACGCTGGATCAGTGGCACAGCGACTACATGCGCGACTGCATCGAACCGATCGTGCTGCCCAAGGGCCTTGAGCTGCTGAAGAAGCACCGCGATGCCGGCGACAAACTGGTGATCATCACGGCGACCAACCGCTTCGTCACAGGTCCCATTGCCGAGCGTCTGGGCGTCGACACCCTGATCGCCACCGAGTGCGAAATGGCCGAGGGCCGCTACACCGGGCGCAGCACCGATGTGCCGTGCTTCCGTGAAGGCAAGGTGACAAGGCTCAATCGCTGGCTGGAGGAAACCGGGTTTACGCTGCAAGACAGCTACTTCTATAGCGACTCGATGAATGATTTTCCGTTGCTGGAGCAGGTGACCAACCCGGTGGCGGTTGATCCGGATCCGAACCTGCGGGCCGAGGCCGAGAAGCGTGGCTGGCCGGTGATCAGCCTGCGCGGCTGATATCGCCTTACTGTAGGAGCGAGCTTGCTCGCGATGGTCGTTAACGATAACGCGGGGCACCTGATGCCCCGCGGCGATCTTGAGTTTTTCGCGAGCAAGCTCGCTCCTACACAGGCTTGGCCCCCATCAACCCGGCAATGGCGATAAAACAGACAAAGCTGAACAACGCCAGGGCAAAGGTGAATTTACCCACGCCCCCCGGCGCCTTGCGCAGCTTGTTCAGTCGCACCAGCAACCAGAACCACGCCAGTGCCGCCACCGTGTAAAGCACGCTGGAGGCCAGCAACCAGGTCTGCCCCAGCGGCCAGCCCACCAGATGCACCATCCACCAGCCGGTAAACGGCATGCTCAGCAGCGCCAGCCCCATCAACAGCCAGACAAATACACGTGGCCGCTGCAGGGTGCGGCTTCCCGCCGTCGCATCACCCTTGCGTCGCGCAAGCAAAACCCAGACTCCCAGACCCAGCGCACAAGCCAGCAATACAACAGTGGCCACCATGTGCGCCGCTTTCAGGGCAGTTAACGTTTCCATTGTTCGATTTCCTTATGACCTGCCCATCAGCGTAGCCCTTTAGCCAAGAAACAGCTGATAGGCCGGGTTGTCGCTTTCGTCCCAGTACGGGTAGCCGATTTCTTCCAGCGCCGCCGGCACCAGGTGGCGCTCGTCGTGGGGCACTTGCAGGCCCGCGACGACCCGGCCATCCGCCGCGCCATGGTTGCGGTAGTGGAACATCGAGATATTCCAGCGCCCGCCGAGCTTGTTGAGGAAGTTGAACAGCGCGCCCGGACGCTCCGGGAATTCGAAACGCAGGATCACTTCATCGACCACATGCGCCGCACGCCCGCCCACCATGTGGCGGATGTGCAGCTTGGCCAGTTCGTTGTCGGTCAGGTCCAGCACCGGGAAACCTTGCTCGCTCAGGCTGGTGATCAGTGCGCTGCGCGGGTCGTTTTCCGGGTGGGTCTGTACGCCGACAAAGATGTGCGCTTCGCTGCCGGTGTTGTAGCGGTAGTTGAATTCGGTGATCTGGCGCTTGCCGATAGCCTCGCAGAACGCCTTGAAGCTGCCCGGTTTTTCGGGAATGGTCACGGCGATGATGGCTTCACGACCCTCGCCCAGCTCCGCTCGCTCGGCGACGTGGCGCAGGCGATCGAAGTTGACGTTGGCCCCGGAGTCGATGGCCACGAAGGTCTGGCCGCTGACACCGTGCTGCTCGACATACTTCTTGATCCCGGCCACGCCCAAGGCGCCGGCAGGTTCGGTGATCGAACGGGTATCGTCGTAGATATCCTTGATGGCAGCACAGATTTCGTCGGTGCTGACGGTGATCACTTCATCGACATGATCTTTACAGATGTCAAAGGTGTGCTGACCGATCTGGGCCACCGCAACACCGTCGGCAAAGAGGCCCACGGTCGGCAACACCACGCGCTCACCGGCGGCCATGGCGGCTTGCAGGCAATTGGAGTCGTCCGGCTCGACGCCGATGATCTTGATGTCCGGGCGCAGGTACTTCACGTACGCGGCGATGCCGGCGATCAGACCACCGCCGCCGACCGGGACGAAAATCGCATCCAATGGTTGCGGGTGCTGGCGCAGAATCTCCATCGCCACGGTGCCCTGCCCGGCAATGGTGTGGGGATCGTCGTAGGGGTGAATGTAGACGTAGCCTTTTTCGTCGACCAGTTTCAGCGAGTAGGCCAGGGCTTCCGGGAACGAATCGCCATGCAGCACCACTTTGCCGCCGCGGGAACGCACGCCTTCGACCTTGATCTCCGGGGTGGTCTTGGGCATGACGATGGTCGCTTTCACACCCAGCACCTTCGCCGCCAGTGCCAGGCCTTGCGCATGGTTGCCCGCCGACGCGGTGACCACGCCGCGAGCGCGCTCTTCGTCGCTCAACTGGGTCAACTTGTTGTAGGCGCCGCGAATCTTGAACGAGAACACCGGCTGCAAGTCTTCGCGCTTGAGCCAGATGCTGTTGCCCAGCCGCTCGGAGAGCTGGCGGGCAGTCTGCAACGGGGTTTCTACGGCAACGTCATAAACGCGCGAGGTGAGGATCTTTTTGACGTACTGTTCAAGCATCGGAAAGCATCACTGAGCGGGTTGGGCAGGACCATGGAGTCTAACCCGGCTTTTGTCCGCACGACCACCTGTTGTAGGAGCGAGCTTGCTCGCGAGAAACCCAAAGGCGCCGCGGGGTACCTGGTTTTACGCGTTATCGTTCACGTCCATCGCGAGCGAGCTCGCTCCTACAGGGAACGGTCACGAACCGCCAATCGGGCAATGACCTTCCCCGCCCCGAAGCCTATAATGCCGGCCTTTCGTTCTCTCTTCGGCACTTCGGAGCCCGCATGACCCAGGATCAACTCAAACAGGCAGTGGCTCAGGCCGCCGTCGACTTCATCCTTCCGAAACTCGACGACAAGAGCATCGTCGGGGTCGGCACCGGCTCCACCGCCAACTGCTTCATCGATGCCCTGGCCCGACACAAGGGCGCATTCGATGGCGCCGTCGCCAGTTCCGAAGCCACCGCCGCGCGCCTCAAGGGCCACGGGATTCCGGTGTACGAACTGAACACCGTCAGCGACCTGGAGTTCTATGTCGACGGCGCTGACGAGAGCGACGAGCACCTGAACCTGATCAAGGGCGGCGGCGCTGCCCTGACCCGCGAGAAGATTGTCGCGGCCGTGGCCAAGACGTTCATCTGCATCGCCGACGCCAGCAAACTGGTGCCGGTGCTCGGCAACTTCCCGCTGCCGGTGGAAGTGATCCCAATGGCCCGCAGTCACGTGGCCCGTGAGTTGGTAAAGCTCGGTGGCGACCCGGTCTACCGTGAAGGCGTAGTCACCGACAACGGCAACATCATCCTCGACGTGTTCAACATGCAGATCACCAATCCGGTGGAGCTGGAGACGCAGATCAACGCGATTGTCGGCGTGGTCACCAATGGTTTGTTCGCGGCACGTCCGGCGGATCTGTTGCTGCTGGGTACAAGCGAAGGCGTGAAGACCCTGCGCGCTGAGTAATTTGTGGATAGATGAAACCTGTGGGAGCGACGGTGCGGCGATCCGACTTGCTCGCGAATGCAGGCTGTCAGTTGACATCTCTATCGACTGACACGCCCCCTTCGCGAGCAAGCCCGCTCCCACAGGGTCATGCGTTGTTTGTCAGGGCTGTGGTTTCTTGAAGACGTAAAACAGGTTCGGCTCACTCACCAGGTACAGCGTGCCGTCATCTCCCATGGCGATCCCCTCCCCTTGCGGCACGTTTTTCTGCAGACCCTGGCTCCCCTTGCTCAATGACATTGTGCTCAGCGGACGCCCATCCACATCCAGCTCCAGAATCAACCGCGACTCATCCGACAGCGCCAGCAAATGCCCGCTGCGTTCGTCGTATTGCAGGCTCGACAGGTCTCGTACAAACAACCCGGCATCACGCTTGGAGTTATTGATCACGTGCACCGAGTAGGATTCTTCAGGGTTGAAGCGCGGAAAGCCGTGTACCTCGTAGATCAGCATCGGGTCGCGCTCCTTGGCCACGAACAGGCGCTTGCCCACCGAGTCGTACGCCAACCCCTCGAAGCCCTTGTTGTTGCTCATGTTTACGCCGATGGTCACTTGTTCGGCGTCTGCCGCGTCGACGAAGGTCGTGTCCTGCTCCAGATGAATCTTGATCAGACGCTGCTGGCTTTCGTCAGCGACCACGTAGGTGTCGGCACTGATGAACTCCACCGCCTCGGGATCGCCGAAACCGACCAGTGCCACACGGCGCAAAATCCTGCCGTCGAGGGACAACTCGATCAACTCGCTTCGCTTGTTGGTAACGGTGAACAGGCTTTTGCGCACCGGGTCGTAGGTCAACGCTGAAACGTTGTCAACCTGGCTATCGATCACCTGCGCTTCGGTCACGACCTGATATTGGTCAAGGCCCATGGACCGGGAACTCACCGGCTGCCACAGCACGTGCAGATTGAACCAGGCGCGTTCGAACAGGCGCTGGTACTGACCGAGCGCAATCAGCGCGATCAGCGCGATCAGCGAGACTACCGACAGGATCAGAATCAGGGATTTGGGGCGGGCAAATCGATGCATTCGGGCGGGCTCGGGTTCAAGACAGGCGGATGAAATATCACGCCTGTCTGAACTGAAGCTTAATGGCCACGGACCCGATTCTACAACCGAGCACAGGCAATCCTGCAAATCGTAAACGTCAGTGCTGTTTTTCGAAGCGATAAAACAGGTTCGGCTCACTCACCATGTACAGCGTGCCCGCGTCATCCATGGCCACGCCTTCGGCACGCGGAATGGTATTTTTCAGGCCGTTGAAGCCACGCAACAGGGTAATGAAACTGACTTGTTCACCCTTCTTGTCCAGCTCCAGCAGCAGGTGCGAATCGGCGGACAGCACCAGCATGTGGCCGGTCCGCGGGTCGATCGCCAGTGCCGAGAGGTTGCGCATATCCAGCGCATGGCTGGCCAGCTTCAGCTTGTCACCGGTGAGGACCTTGCCGTCACCTTTCCAGGCAAACAATGCCGGCGGACGCTCTTCGCCCAGCACCAGCTGCTGATTACGCGAATCCCAGGTGACACCTTCGAAGGCCTTGTTCTGGTCTTTGGAAGGCCCCAGGTCGTATTTCGGGAAATCGACGATGTTCAGCTCGCGGGTGTCGGCATCGACCTTGACGATGGTGATCAGGTGATCGCGTTCATCGACAATCGCCAACAGGCCGTTACCCAGCACGGTAACGCCTTCAGGATTGCTCCAGCCCACCAGCGGCATTTTGCGCAGCACATCGCCCTGCAAGTTCAATTCGACCAGGAACGGGTTCTTGCCCATGACCGAAAACAGGGTTTTGGTCTGGGGGTCATAGGCCAGGTCCGACGCCTCGTCCTTCTCCATGCCCGGCAACGGCTTGGCATCGATCACCGCCCGGTAGTCCGGAAGCCAGATACTGGCCTGACGCTCGGCCGGGCTCTTGAATTGCTCTTTCACCCAGAGCACGCCCCGCGCATCCCAGTGCATGGCAAATGCAACGCCGTAGGCGACAACGGCCACCAGCAGTAGCCAGATTTGCCAACGCAGGGCGAAGCGTGAGCGGCGGGCAGGTTTAAGCGTGGATAGCGGTGGAGTGGCCATTGGGGAATGCGTTCCAGAAATTCAGGCTAGGGGTAATAGCACAATTTGCGGCCGGCTCAGAGGCCGAAAGCCCTGAAATTATCCAGAGAGGATGTGAAAAAAACGGGAAATGACAGGATGAGCCTTTTACAGGCCACCACAAAACCAATGTGGGAGCGGGCTTGCTCGCGAAAACGGTGTGTCAGGCAACACTTATGTTGACTGTCACTCCCTCTTCGCGAGCAAGCCCGCTCCCACAGGATACAGCGGTGTTACAACTAGCGAACGCTGCTGGTAAACCGGCTGGCGCCCGGCAACTCCAGAACGATCTCATCTCCGACATTCAGCGGACCAACGCCCACTGGCGTGCCGGTGAGGATCACGTCCCCGGCCTGCAACGAGAAGCAGCCGGCCATGTGCTGGATCATCGGCACGATCGGGTTGAGCATTGCGCCGCTGTTGCCGTCCTGGCGCACTTCACCGTTGATGGTCAGGCGGATGCCGATGTCGGTCAGGTCGGCAAAGGTGCTGCCGGACACGAACGGAGCAATCACTGCCGCACCGTCGAAGGACTTGGCGATTTCCCAAGGCAAACCCTTGGATTTCAGCTCGGCCTGCTTGTCGCGCAGGGTCAGGTCCAGGGCCGGAGCGAAACCGGAGATGGCGTCGAGCACTTCTTCACGACTCGGCTTGGTCGACAACGGCTTGCCGATCAAGACCGCGATTTCCGCTTCGTAATGCACCGAACCGCGCTCGGTTGGAATGCTGAAGCCGCCTTCCAGCGGCACCACGCAGCTGCCCGGCTTGATGAACAGCAGTGGCTCGGTCGGCACCGGGTTATCCAGTTCCTTGGCGTGTTCCGCGTAGTTACGGCCGATGCACACCACTTTCCCTAGCGGGAAATGAATGCGCGTACCGTCGACATACTGGTGCTGATAGCTCATGGACCGACTCCTGGTTCGTAGCTCTTGAATTCGAAAATCAAACAGCGAAGATCTTGCCCGGGTTCATGATGCCGTTCGGGTCGAACACCGCCTTGACGGCCTTCATGTACTCGATCTCAACCGGTGAACGGCTGTAGGTCAAGTAGTCACGCTTGGTCATGCCCACGCCATGCTCCGCGGAGATCGAACCGTTGTATTTCTCGACGGTTTCGAACACCCACTTGTTGACGGTGGCGCACTTGGCAAAGAACTCATCCTTGCTCAGGTTATCCGGCTTGAGGATGTTCAGGTGCAGGTTGCCGTCGCCGATGTGGCCGAACCAGACGATTTCGAAGTCCGGGTAGTGTTCGCCGACGATCGCGTCGATTTCCTTCAGGAACGCCGGGACTTTCGACACAGTGACCGAGATGTCGTTCTTGTACGGCGTCCAGTGGGAAATGGTTTCGGAGATGTATTCGCGCAGCTTCCACAGGTTCTGCAACTGGGTTTCGCTCTGGCTCATCACGCCGTCCAGTACCCAGCCCTGCTCGACGCAGTGCTCGAAGGTTTCCAGGGCGTGGTTGGCCACTTCTTCGGTGGTCGCTTCGAATTCCAGCAGTGCGTAGAACGGGCAGTCGGATTCGAACGGCGCTGGGACATCGCCCCGGGCCATGACCTTGGCCAGGGCCTTGTCGGAGAAAAATTCGAAGGCGGTCAGGTCAAGCTTGCTCTGGAAGGCGTGCAGCACCGGCATGATCGAGTCGAAATCGGCGGTGCCGAGCACCATCGCGGTCAGGTTTTTCGGCGCGCGGTCCAGGCGCATGGTCGCTTCGACCACGAAACCGAGGGTGCCTTCGGCGCCGATGAACAGCTGACGCATGTCGTAGCCGGTGGCGTTCTTGATCAGGTCGCGGTTCAGCTCCAGCACGTCGCCCTTGCCGGTGACGACTTTCATGCCGGCCACCCAGTTACGGGTCATGCCGTAGCGAATCACCTTGATCCCGCCGGCATTGGTGCCGATGTTGCCGCCAATCTGGCTCGAACCTGCCGAAGCGAAGTCCACCGGGTAGTACAGGCCTTTTTCTTCGGCCACGTTCTGCAGGTGCTCGGTGACCACGCCCGGCTGACAAACGGCGGTGCGGTCAGTGAGGTTCACGTCGAGAATCTGGTTCATGTAGTCGAACGACACGACCACTTCGCCATTGGCTGCCACGGCAGCGGCGGACAACCCGGTACGACCGCCGGACGGCACCAGCGCCACCTTGTGTTTATTGGCCCACAGGACAATGGCCTGGACCTGCTCGGTGGTCTTGGGGAACACGATGGCGGTCGGGGCCGGGGCGAAATGCTTGGTCCAATCCTTTCCATAAGCATTCAGGGAGTCGGCATCGGTCAGCACCTTGCCAGGCTCAACCAGGGTCTTCAGCTCATCAATCAGGGCAGGATTGGTCATCGACAGAACTCTCGAACAATTCATGGTCATCCTGAGAACGCTTCACGTCGCAGGAATGAGTGTTTAGCGGGGCGCATATGCTAGCATACCGACCCCGCAGCATAGTGCCCAACGGCTGTTCTGCGGCGACGGCTTTCCTGCCGTGCGGGTCAGCTCCGGGCTGCTCCCTTCCCTGCCATTTTTCTCCGGGATACAGGTTTACGCAGATGAGCAAGACTTCTCTCGATAAGAGCAAGATCAAGTTCCTTCTTCTCGAAGGCGTCCACCAATCGGCTGTCGACGTCCTCAAGGCGGCGGGCTACACCAGCATCGAGTACCTCACCGGTTCTCTGCCGGAAGCCCAGCTCAAGGAAAAGATCGCTGATGCTCACTTCATCGGCATTCGCTCGCGCACTCAACTGACCGAAGAGATCTTCGATCACGCGAAGAAGCTGGTGGCTGTAGGGTGTTTCTGCATCGGCACCAACCAGGTCGACCTGGACGCTGCCCGCGAACGCGGCATCGCCGTGTTCAACGCTCCGTACTCCAACACCCGCTCCGTAGCGGAACTGGTGCTGGCCGAAGCGATCCTGCTGTTGCGCGGCATCCCTGAGAAGAACGCTTCCTGCCACCGTGGCGGCTGGATCAAGAGCGCGGCCAACTCCTTCGAGATCCGCGGCAAGAAGCTGGGCATCGTCGGTTACGGCTCGATCGGTACGCAACTGTCGGTCCTGGCTGAAGGCCTGGGGATGCAGGTGTACTTCTACGACACCATCACCAAGCTGCCATTGGGCAACGCCACCCAGGTAGGCAACCTGCACGAGCTGCTGGCGATGTCCGACATCGTTTCGCTGCACGTACCGGAAACCGCCGCCACCCAGTGGATGATGGGCGAGAAGGAAATCCGCGCCATCAAGAAAGGCGGCATCCTGATCAACGCCGCCCGCGGCACCGTGGTCGAGCTGGACCACCTGGCTGCTGCCATCAAGGACAAGCACCTGATCGGCGCGGCCATCGACGTATTCCCGGTGGAGCCACGCTCCAACGACGAAGAGTTCGAAAGCCCGCTGCGTGGCCTGGACAACGTGATCCTGACCCCGCACATCGGTGGCTCTACCGCCGAAGCGCAGGCCAACATCGGCCTGGAAGTCGCAGAGAAGCTGGTCAAGTACAGCGACAATGGTACTTCGGTATCGTCCGTGAACTTCCCGGAAGTGGCCCTGCCGGCTCACCCTGGCAAGCACCGCCTGCTGCACATCCACGAAAACATTCCGGGCGTGCTCAGCGAGATCAACAAGGTCTTCGCCGAAAACGGCATCAACATCTCCGGTCAGTTCCTGCAGACCAACGAGAAGGTCGGCTACGTGGTGATCGACGTCGACGCCGAGTACTCGGACCTGGCGCAAGAGAAGCTGCAACACGTCAAGGGCACCATCCGTAGCCGGGTGTTGTTCTGATCGCGACTTGAGCGACAAAAAAAGGGAGCCTTCGGGCTCCCTTTTTCATTCACGCAACAACGTTACTTGACGTTGACGGTGATTTTCTCGGAAACGATCGGCGGATCGAACGGCATGTGGTTGCTATCGCCCAGTTCAAGCTGCAGGGTGTGTTTGCCCGGCGTGAGCGTAATTTCAGCCTGGGTCTGCGCACCGCCGAAATGCAGGTGGTTGGCATCCTTGGGGATCGGCGCACCGGCGGCTGGCAGCTCATCGACGTCGATCAGCACGTGGTGGTGACCGGTGTTCTTGGTGGTATCGCCCGCCGGTGCCAGGGCAATGTTCTCGACCGCGAACTTGACGACGACTGTCTGTGGAATCGTCGCACCGTCCTTGGGAGAAACAATGGACACTTCGGCGCCTTTCGGAGCCGGCGTTGCAGCACTGGCCAGCACCGAAACACCCATCAACAGGCCAGCCAAAGCAGCACGTGACATAAAGGTTTTCATTCTCTTCTCCAGTTTTTCCATAAAATCCGCGTGGTCATGACAACTTCAGAGCCATTTGTTGTCGAAGGCACTCGACAACCATAGCAAAGCGAGCCTGAATCAGAGGGTCGCGATAATAAATTCAAAGGAGTGACCATGCGCTTTCTGCCTGGCCTGATCTGCCTGCTACCCCTTTTGAGCCCTTTGGCTCATGCCGAACTGATTGACGACGTGAACGACCGCGGCGAATTGCGCATTGCCCTTGAAGCCAATACACCCCCCTTCAATTTCAAGGAAGACGGCAATCTTGCGGGCTTCGAAGTCGAACTGGGTCAAATGCTGGCCAACGAACTGGATGTGCGCGCCGACTTTGTCGTCACCGATTCCAACGATCTGTTGAGCGGTGTTGAAAGCGGCAAATACGACATCGCCATCAACCACATAGCAGAGACCCCCGATCTAAAGGATCGTTTCGATTTCAGCGAGCCTTACATTCAAACCCATGCGCAGTTGATCGCGCAGAAAGAAGAGCCGCGCTCCATTCTGCTGGTGCAGTCACTGACAGAAGAGAAGCCCAAAGCCAACCCGGCCGTGAGCCTGGCGATTCCGTTTCAGAAGGGTAATCCGGCGTTCCATGCCAGCCTGGAAAACGCATTGCAGCGGATCAAGGATGATGGGCGACTGCAAGCGCTGGAGCAGAAGTGGTTGGGGGCGGATGCGGATGTGGAGCCCAAGCCGAAAGAACAATGAAACCCAACTGTGGGAGCGGCGGTGCGGCGATCCCACATTGGTTTTGTGGCGGTTGTCAGTCCAGCGTCAATAAAGCCTGCGCCGCTTGCGGCAACTCCAGTTCACTGAACACCTGCACCCCATGGCGCTTGAGCAGCGCCGCCGTCACGCCCTCGCCACTGACCTTCACGCCGCTGAACGTCCCGTCATAGGTCAGCAGATTGCCGCAGGACGGACTGTTGGCCTTGAGGACGGCGATGCGGATACCATGCATTTGCACCAGCTCCAGCGCCTGATACGCCCCCGACAAAAACGCCGCACTGACGTCCTCGCCTTCGGTAGTGATCACCAATGCATGGCCATCGAGGACTTGCGCGCCCTGCCCGCCTGGAATTTCCGCTGCCGGCCGTGGCGTTGGCAAGCCTCCGGCGACCTCCGGGCACAATGGCACGACCCGACCGTCATCAAGCCACTGCTGAAGCTGGTCGAACGGCCCGCTGGCCCCGCCGTCGTAACGTACGCGGTGTCCCAACAGGCAGCGGCTGACGAGAATTTTCTGCATGATCAGAACGGCTCGTTGCCGCGCCGCCGGAACCAGCCGGTCAGCGACAGTCGATCCCGGGTCGCGGGCAGGACTTCGTGGGGAACCTCTCCGGAGAGAAACACCACCAGGCAGCCACCGACAGGTTCCACGTCGTAGACGCGATCATTGTCGAGGTACATGCGCAACTGGCCGCCGTGTTCGGGAAGCCAGCCGTCATTGAGGTAAACCACCGCCGAAACCATGCGCCGGTCGTCATCGCGAAAGCGGTCGACGTGCTTCAGGTAGAAAGCACCGGGCGGGTACATCGCAAAATGGCTTTCGAAATCCTCCAGGCCAAGAAACAGACCGCGATTGATCGCCTCGCGCAGGCTGTCCATCAAGCACAGATAGCTGTCGCAAACCTCGGCCTGGCCGGGGTCGATCCACTGGATATGGTCGCCACGAATCCCCTCGCGGATCTCCGATGAGGGCCCACGGCCCACCGCGGCCGGAGCCAGTTCACCCCCGGCAGCACGTTTACGACACTCGGCCGCCAGCGCCAGGGTCAGGTCCTGAGGCAGGAAAATATTCTGCTGCGACCAGCCGTGCTCGGCCAGGTCGTCGACGATTCGTAACAGCAGCGGGTGATCAGAGGATATTTGCATGCCGCGCATAGTATTCCTGTGCCCGAAAATCCGACAGAGCCGCGCAGCGGGTTGATACGAATTCTCGACAAGTACGGATGCCGCACGGAGAATAGTCGCCTGCTGACTGGAGTCCCTATGCGCCGTTTGCTTTTATCACTGCTGATGTTCTGCGCTTTGCCCGCCTGGGCAGACGGCCACGACCAGTTGTACAAGGTCGCCGGCTGGCCGGAACAACGCGCGCATTTCAACGACGCCCTCTCGGCTGCTCAGCAACGCTACCAGGGCAGCCTGCCGCCGGCGGTGTTTCAGGCACTGGTCAGTAACAGCAATCAGCGCTTTTCCCCCCAGGCCGTAGACAAGCGTGCCGAAACGCAATTGCGCAAGAATCTCGCCGACCCCAAACCCGCATTGACGTTTTTCCAATCGCCCTTGGGCAAGAAAATCGTCGCCGCCGAGTTGCTGGCGACCCGTCGTGACCAACTGGCGAAAAACGCCAAGGGTCTGCCGAAGATGCAGGCCAGCGACAGCCGCATGCTGATCATCGGCCATTTGGCACAAGCCCTGCCCGCTCGCGAGGCCGGCGCTGAAGTCAGCCTGGCGATTGCCGGTGTTGCCGCCGACAGCTTGAGTTCGATGATCCCTGGGTTGCTCGGTGCCGGTCAGGCCCAGGGCATGCTCAACGGCCAGCGCCAGCGCCTGATGGACCAGATCGGCAGCGACCTCAACAACACACTGCTGTATGTCTATCGCGACCTGTCGGACGACGAGCTGGAAGAGTTCGCGACCTTTGCCGAATCGGCAGAAGGCCAGGCTTATTATCAAGCGGCGCTGGCGGCGATTCGGGCGGGGTTGGCGGTGGGGCAGAGCAATTCGAACCTGACCCAGTGATTTTCGGCGCCAGTTAGACCGCTTTCGCGAGCAAGCCCGCTCCCACATTGGATCTGTACACACCGCCCCCCTGTGGGAGCGGGCTTGCTCGCGAAGGGGCCAGAACAGTCACTAGGAATTCCGCCCCTTGATCCGCTTGGTCAAAAACCCGAAATACTCCTGTCGCATCACCAGCGTTTCATTCGCCAGATGATGCCGTGCCTCGGGCAGCATCAGCACCTGCGGCCGATCAAACTTGCCCCGCAACACTTCCAGGTTGTGCTCCCAATCCACCGTCATGTCGGCCTGCCCCTGCACGATCAGCGGCCGGCGGGGACTCATGGGTGCGGCCTCGATGCGTTTGATCCAGCGCGCCAACGCACCCACCCATGCTGTCGGCAGGCGCAGCGGCTGCAACGGATCGGCCTGCAGGAACGGCAAAAAGGCCGGGTCGTTGGAGTTCTCGCTGAAGCGCCGGGCGATGGCTTTGACGAAAGGCTTGAGCAGGTAGTAACTCAGCTGCGACCAACCCCACGCCCGCGGCCGCACCAGCGGCGACAGCAAGATCACCTGCCCCTGCGCCGGGCTATTCGCTCCTGCATTCAACACATGATCGATCACGATCGCCCCGCCGGTGCTCTGTCCGCACAGGTGCCACGGTTGCGGCAAGTCGAGGGATTGCGCCTCGCGGAACAACCCTTGCAATGCGTCCTGATACTCGGCGAAATCCTTGATGCTCGCCCGCTCGCCACTGGATAAGCCATGCCCCGGCAAATCGCAGGCAATCACCGCAAAGCCCTGGTCCAGCGCCCACTCGATCACATGCCGGTAGAGCCCGGTGTGATCGTAGAAACCGTGGATGACAAACAGCGTCGCCTTCGCCCGCTCTGGCCACCAGAACTGGCTGACCAGTTCATAGCCATCGACATCGAATCGCCCAAGACCGCTGCGCACCTGACGCGACGCAAAATCCAGTCCGTAGAATTGCTGGTAAGCCTGCGCCTGCGCCGACAACGGCTGCCCGGCCGCCAGCGGCAGCAAGCCTGCACGTAGAAGATCGGGGTCGAAAGTAGCCGGCATGGACAATTCCAGAGCGTGAAACGGACTTTATAGGCCTGCGATATTCTTCTGTCGCGGCAAGCATGGCAAGCTAGCCGGCCTTCGAGGACTGAACCGATGCGCCTGCCCTTTCGCACCACCTTGTTTGCCAGCCTGCTCGCCGTGGTGTGTGCCGGCGTGTTGTGGGCGGCCTACGACTGGTTCCAGGGGCGTTACCTGCGGGCGTTCAGCGAGCACACGGCAATGTTTTCGGGTGATCCGCTGCGCCTTCCCGCATCCCTCGCCGGCCCCGGCGCCATCCGCCTGGTGCATTTCTGGGACCCGGCCTGCCCGTGCAATGTCGGCAATCAACAACACCTGGCCGAACTGGTGCAGCGCTATGCACCCCATGGCGTGAAATTCTATGCCGTGCAAAAGCCCGGTAGCCATGGCCAGTTGCCGAGCACCTTGAGCAGCCTGAAAACCATCGACATCCTGCCCGGTTCCGAGCAGATCCCCGCCAGCCCGGCCGTGGCGATCTGGGATCGCAGCGGCAAACTGGCGTACTTCGGCCCGTACAGCGAAGGCCTGACCTGTAACTCCAGCAACAGCTTTATCGAGCCCATCCTGCAAGCACTGGATGAAGGCCGCGCAGTGAGTGCCACGCACACACTGGCCGTGGGTTGTTACTGCCCGTGGCCTGTCGATCCAGCGAAGTAGGGAACGACACGGCAATACGAATCCCTCCTACGGGCGATGCGCCAAATCGGCGCGCCGTGTTACACAGTGGCCCCTGGAATCACAATAACAACAAGGAGTCGCCATGAAACGCAGCCTGACCGCTCTCGCTCTGTTGATCGTCGTGCTGGCCGCCGGGGCCGGCTGGTACCTCTACAGCAAGCAGCCGTCACGCCAGGGCATGGTGGAACTGCAACACCTGCAAGGCTCCGTCACCGTGCGCTACGACGAGCGCGGCGTCCCGCACATCCGCGCCGAAAACGAAACAGACCTGTACCGCGCCCTCGGCTACGTGCATGCCCAGGACCGCTTGTTCCAGATGGAAGTCCTGCGTCGTCTGGCCCGTGGCGAACTGGCTGAAGTGCTCGGGCCGAAACTGCTCGACACCGACAAACTGATGCGCAGCCTGCGCATTCGCGAACGCGCTGAAACCTACCTGGCGAATCTCGACAAGCAGTCGCCCTCCTTCATCGCCATGCAAGCCTATCTGGACGGCATCAACCAGTATCAGGACAGTCACGCCAAACCCGTGGAGTTCGATGTGCTGGGTATTCCCAAGCGTCCATTTACCGCCCAGGACACCATCAGTATTGCCGGGTACATGGCCTACAGCTTTGCTGCGGCCTTTCGTACCGAACCCTTGCTGACATTCGTGCGCGATCAACTGGGGCCCGACTACCTGAACATCTTCGATCTCGACTGGCAGCCAAAAGGCGTGCTCAGCGGGACAGCTCCCGCCTTGGCCAGCGCCGACTGGAAAGACCTCAACACCCTCGCCCGCCTGAGCGAACAAGCCTTGGCTGACAACGGCCTGCCACAGTACGAGGGCAGCAACGCCTGGGTTGTTGCGGGCAACCGGACCCAAAGCGGCAAGCCGCTGCTGGCGGGTGATCCGCATATCCGTTTTTCCGCGCCGTCGGTGTGGTACGAAGCGCATCTCTCGGCACCGGGCTTCGAACTCTACGGCCACTATCAGGCCTTGATGCCGTTCGCTTCCCTGGGCATGAACCACGACTTCGGCTGGAGCATCACCATGTTCCAGAACGACGACCTCGACCTGATCGCCGAGAAGGTCAACCCGGACAACCCCAATCAGGTCTGGTATCGCGGTAATTGGGTGGACATGACGACCAGCGAGCAGCAGATCGCGGTCAAGGGCCAGGCCCCGGTCACCCTGGTGCTGCGCCAGTCGCCTCACGGCCCGATCGTCAACGATGCCCTGGGCAACGGCGTCGGCAAAACACCGATTGCCATGTGGTGGGCTTTTCTCGAAAGCCAGAACCCGATCCTGGAGGGCTTCTACCAGCTCAATCGCGCCGACACCCTGGCCAAGGCCCGCGGTGCCGCGTCAAAAATCCAGGCTCCGGGCCTGAACGTTGTCTGGGCCAATGCCAAGGGTGACATCGGCTGGTGGGCGGCGGCGCAATTGTCTAAACGTCCGGCGGGTGTACGTCCGTGGTTCATCCTCGATGGCAGCACAGCCGAGGCGGACAAGGATGGCTTCTACCCGTTCAGCGCCAACCCTCAGGAAGAGAATCCGGCGCGGGGCTACATCGTCTCGGCCAACTTCCAGCCAGTATCACCGACCGGCATGGAGATTCCCGGCTATTACAACCTTGCCGATCGCGGCCAGCAACTCAATCGCCAGCTCAGCGACAAAGCCATCAAGTGGGATCTGGAAAACAGCCAGAAACTGCAACTGGGCACCACCACCGCCTACGGCCCGCGCCTGCTGGCACCGCTGTTGCCGGTGTTGCGCGAAGTGGTGAAGGATCCCGCCGAACTCAAACTGGTGGAGCAACTGGCCCAGTGGAAAGGCGATTACCCGATCGACTCGACCAGCGCCACACTGTTCAACCAGTTCCTGTTCAACCTGGCTGACGCGACGATGCGCGATGAGCTGGGTAACGACTTCTTCGAAACGCTGCTCTCGACCCGGGTGATCGACGCTGCGCTCCCCCGCCTGGCCGCCACTGCCGATTCACCGTGGTGGGACAACCGCAGCACCCTCGGCAAGGAAACCCGTGCTGACACGGTGAAGGTAGCCTGGCAAGCCAGCATCGCGCATCTCAAGAACACCCTTGGCGCGGACACCTCGCAATGGCAGTGGGGCAGCGCGCACACGTTGACCCATGGCCATCCGCTGGGGCAGCAAAAGCCGCTGGACCTGATCTTCAATGTCGGCCCCTTTGCCGCACCCGGCACCCATGAAGTGCCGAACAACCTCTCGGCGAAGATCGGCCCGGCTCCGTGGCCTGTCACCTATGGCCCCTCGACCCGGCGCCTGATCGACTTCGCCGACCCGGCCCACAGCCTGACCGTCAACCCGGTTGGCCAGAGCGGCGTGCTGTTCGACCGTCACTTCGACGATCAGGCCGAAGCCTATATAGAAGGGGTTTACTTCCAGGCACATCTCAATGATGAAGAAGTCACGGCCAATACCCGCAGCACCTTGAAGCTGCTTCCGGCGCGGGCTGCGCAGTAATTTTGCATTGACTGGACCGGCCCCTTCGCGGGCAAGCCCGCTCCCACAAGGATCTGTGTCGAACACAAATTTTGTGAACACCAGAGAAACCTGTGGGAGCGGGCTTGCTCGCGAAGAGGCCCTCAAAGGCAACAAAAATGTCAGTTCAAACCATCGCCGCAAAGTTCAGCCGAAACTGCTGAGGCGTCACCCCCAGCCTGCGATTGAACACGCTGCGCATGTGCTGGGCATCGCGGAAACCGCACTGATAGGCCACGGTCTTGAGCGGCGCACGAGTGCTTTCGAGCATCACCCGCGCCGCATCGACCCGCGCACGTTCGACGAACTCGGCCGGGGTGATTTTCGCTTCCCTGGCAAATACCCGGGAAAAATTGCGCGCGCTCATGTTGGCGGCGTTGGCCAGATCGGCAATGGTCAAGTCACCGGTCAGGTTGGCCAACACGTAATGCTGGACCATCGCCACTGCCGAGGTCGGTTCGGCGTGGGGCGTGAGGAATGGGCTGAACTGCGATTGCCCGCCCGAACGCTGGGTGAACACCACCAGCCGCTTGGCGACATTCAGCGCCACTTCCGGCCCGTGATCCCGCCCCAGCAGGTACAGGGACAGATCAATCCCCGCCGTGACCCCGGCCGAGGTGAACAGCTCCCCGTCCTCTACATAAAGGCGATCCGCTTCAACACGGGACGAGGGGCATAGCGCCGCCAGTTCCGACGCGTCCTGCCAATGCGTGGTGACTGTGCGCCCCTCCAGCAACCCTGCGCGGGCGAGCATGAAGGCGCCATTGCAGATCGAGCCAAAGCGCCGGGCCCGCGCACAGGCATCGCGCAACCAGGCATCGAATGCCATGCCGAAATCCATGAACGGCAACTGCGGACCGCCGGCCACCAGCAGCAGGTCATACGGCTCCAGCGCTTCGCTGAAATGCCGATGGGCGTTCAGCGCCAGACCGTTGGAACACGCCATCACCCCACGCTCCACGCCGATTACCTCCAGCCGATAGTGATCCTCGGGCGCAAGGAAACGATTGGCCTCGGAAAACACATCCATGGGACCGGTGACGTCCAGCGACTGGACGCCGGCGAACACCACGATGGCGACGGTTTTACTCATGACGTGAATCGCCTTCTGTGGATCTGATTGCACCGTTCCCTGTAGGAGCGAGCTCGCTCGCGATGGACGCAAGAGCGCCGCGTACATCCAGGCAGCCCACGTCATCGTTGACGTCCATCGCGAGCAAGCTCGCTCCTACAGAGTCTGCATGCACCCTATCCAATCCCCGCCCAACAAGCGAGGGTGGCGCGATATGCACGCTCATTGGCCGGGATCGCAGCCATGGATCGATTGTCCGGCTTCGGGGGCCGGAACAGACTGAAACCCTCAGCGCCACTCAGGCGTTCACGACGAGGAAAACTCCATGAGCACCACCATCGCCGGCATCAGGATCCCCGACAGCGCATTGGCCAGGGCCACCACCGAGTACATCCGCGACATCGAATCAGACTTGCTCTACCACCACTCGCGCCGGGTATTCCTGTTCGGCGCACTGAGCGGTGAGCGCAAGCAACTGACCTACAACCCGGAGTTGCTGTACGTCGGGGCAATGTTCCATGACCTGGGCCTGGTGGAAGGTCATCGCAGTGACAACGAGCGCTTCGAAGTCGATGGAGCCAACGCCGCAGCAGCGTTCCTCAAGCCTTACGGGCTGAGCGATGACGATATCGAACAGGTCTGGCTATCGATTGCCCTGCACACCACACCGGGCGTACCGCAACACTTGCGGCCCACCGTGGCGCTGGTAACGGCGGGTGTCGAGATGGACGTGCTGGGCATGGACTACGCGGCGTTTTCCACCGTGCAGCGCGAAGCAGTGGTGCATGCGCATCCACGGGGCGAGGGATTCAAGGAATGCATCATCTGCGCGTTTGCCGACGGCTTGCGCCACCGTCCGCAGACCACGTTCGGTAATGTGAAGACCGACGTGCTGGTGGATCAGGAGCCTGGGTTCAAGCCGATGAACTTCGTCGAGGTCATCCGCAAATCACCCTGGACTGCATAAGAGACCTTGTAGGAGCGAGCTTGCTCGCGATGGTGCATCAGTCACATTGACTTCGACTGACACACCTTCGCGAGCAAGCTCGCTCCTACAGAGGATTGGGTTGGCCGCAGAGCTGTGGCCAACCCGACTTCAGGCTCAAGCCGCTTCCGGTGCCTGCGCGCGACGCACGTCCGGTTGCTTCCATGAATCGGCTGCCGCTTCTTCGATCGCTTGCTGGATAGCACGCTTGCGGCTCTCTTCGGCACGACGGCTGAAGAACCAGACCATGAAGGTCACGATCGACACCGCCAGCAGAATCAGGCTGGCCACGGCGTTGATCTCGGGTTTGACCCCCAGGCGTACCGCCGAGAACACTTCCATCGGCAGGGTCGTGGAACCCGGGCCGGACACGAAGCTCGCCAACACCAGGTCATCCAGCGACAGCGCGAACGACATCATGCCGCCGGCCGCCAGCGATGGCGCGATCATCGGGATGGTGATCAGGAAGAACACCTTCCACGGTTTCGCGCCCAGGTCCATGGCCGCCTCTTCGATGGACAGGTCCAGCTCACGCAAGCGCGCCGAAACCACCACCGCCACATACGCCGCACAGAACGTGGTGTGGGCAATCCAGATGGTGACGATGCCGCGTTCCTGCGGCCAGCCGATCATCTGCGCCATGGCCACGAACAGCAGCAACAGCGACAGACCAGTGATCACCTCGGGCATTACCAGCGGCGCAGTCACCAGGCCACCGAACAGGGTACGGCCCTTGAAGCGGGTGATGCGGGTCAGCACGAATGCCGCCAGCGTACCCAGCGCCACCGCCGCCACCGCCGTGTAGCAGGCGATTTCCAGCGAGCGCACCACCGAGCCCATCAGTTGCGAGTTGTCGAGCAGGCCGACGTACCACTTGATCGACCAGCCGCCCCACACCGTTACCAGCTTCGATGCGTTGAACGAGTAGATCACCAGGATCAGCATCGGCAGGTAGATGAACAACAGACCCAGTACCAGCATCAGGCTGGAGAAACGGAAGCGCTTCATTCTTTACCCTCCATTTCCTTGGCCTGACTGCGGTTGAACAGGATGATCGGCACAATCAGGATCGCCAGCATCACCACCGCCAGGGCGGACGCCACCGGCCAGTCACGGTTGTTGAAGAACTCTTGCCAGAGCACTTTACCGATCATCAGGGTTTCCGGACCGCCGAGCAGTTCCGGGATCACGAACTCGCCCACCACGGGGATGAACACCAGCATGCAGCCGGCGATGATGCCGTTTTTCGACAGCGGCACGGTGATTTTCCAGAAGCTGTTGAACGTGCTCGAGCCCAGGTCGGACGCGGCTTCCAGCAGGCTCTGGTCATGCTTCACCAGGTTGGCGTACAGCGGCAGGATCATGAACGGCAGGTAGGAATAAACCACGCCGATGTAGACCGCCAGGTTGGTGTTGAGGATCTGCAGCGGCTCATCGATCCAGCCCATGCTCATCAGGAACCCGTTGAGCAGGCCGTTGTTGCTGAGGATACCCATCCACGCATAAACGCGGATCAGGATCGCGGTCCAGGTCGGCATCATGATCAGCAGCACCAGCACCGTCTGCACTTCCTTGCGGGCAACGGAGATGCCATAGGCCATCGGGTAGCCGATCAACAGGCAGAGGATGGTGCTGAAAAGCGCCATCTTCAGCGAGCCGAGGTAAGCGGCGATGTACAGCTCGTCACCGCCCAGCATCGCGTAGTTACCCAGGTTCAGCAGCAACTGCAGCTTCTGCTCGGCGTAGCTGTAGATTTCGGTATACGGCGGAATGGCCACGTCTGCTTCGGCGAAGCTGATCTTCAGAACGATGAAGAACGGCAGCATGAAGAACAGGAACAGCCAGATGAATGGAATGCCGATGACCATCTGACGGCCACCGGGAATTATTCGATTGAGACGGCGTTTGAGTTTGCGCATGTTCATGAGCGAAGTACCACGCCGCTGTCGTCTTCCCACCACACGTAGACCTGATCACCCCAGGTCGGACGCGTGCCACGGCGTTCGGCGTTGGCTACGAACGACTGCACCAGCTTGCCGCTTGGCAGTTCGACGTAGAATACCGAGTGGCCGCCGAGGTAGGCGATGTCGTGCACCTTGCCGCTCGACCAGTTGTACTCGCAAGTCGGCATGTCGGCGGTGACCAGCAGCTTTTCCGGACGAATCGCGTAGGTGACCGACTTGTCCTGCACCGAGGTGCTGATGCCGTGACCGACGTAGATCTGGCGGTCCAGGTCCTTGCAGGTGATGGTTGCGTGGCCTTCGGCGTCTTCGATCACTTCGCCTTCGAAGATGTTCACGTTACCGATGAATTCGCAGACCAGGCGGCTGGTCGGGGTTTCGTAGATGTCGATCGGGCTGCCGATCTGGGCGATCCAGCCCAGGTGCATGATCGCGATGCGCTCGGCCATGGTCATGGCCTCTTCCTGGTCGTGGGTCACCATGACGCAGGTTACGCCGACGCGCTCGATGATCTCCACCAGCTCCAGCTGCATTTGCGAGCGCAGCTTCTTGTCCAGGGCGCCCATCGGTTCGTCGAGCAACAGCAGCTTCGGTCGCTTGGCCAGGGAGCGGGCCAGGGCCACACGCTGACGCTGACCACCGGACAACTGATGCGGCTTGCGCTTGGCGTATTGGCTCATCTGTACCAGCTTGAGCATTTCGGCCACGCGGGCATCGATTTCAGCGTTCGGGATCTTGTCCTGCTTGAGGCCGAAGGCGATGTTCTGCGCCACGGTCATGTGCGGGAACAAGGCGTAGGACTGGAACATCATGTTGATCGGCCGCTCGTAGGGCGGCATGTCAGTGATGTCTACGCCATCGAGGAAAATGCGCCCCTCCGTGGGCCGTTCGAAACCTGCGAGCATGCGCAGCAGAGTGGATTTGCCCGATCCCGAGCCGCCGAGCAGGGCGAAAATTTCGCCTTTCTTGATTTCCAGGGACACATCGTCCACGGCAATCGTCTCGTCGAACTTCTTCGTGACCCGGTCGATTTTGACCAGCACCTGTTTAGGTTGCTGGTCGCCCTCGAGGGCTTTCTTATAGGCGCCGGAGGCAACTGCCATTTACGAAACTCCCAACAAAATTTTCAGTCCGCTCAAGGTGAGCGAACCTTGGATAGTTTGAGCCTTGAAACTATTTACCCGACTTGACCTTGGTCCAGCTGCGGGTCATCGATCGTTGAATATTCGGCGGTAGCTCGATGGACACGTAGGTCTTGTCGAGAACCTCTTGCGGTGGATAAACCGCTTCGTCGGTACGGATGGACTGTTCCATCAGTTTGTCCGACCCCGGGTTAGGGTTGGCATAGCCGACGTAATCACTGACCTGGGCAATCACCTCAGGCTTCAGCAAATAGTTGATGAAAGCGTGGGCCTGCTTGACGTTGGCCGAGTCCTTCGGAATCGCCAGCATGTCGAACCAGAGCGCACCGCCCTCTTTCGGGATCGAGTAGGCGATGTTCACGCCCTTCTTGGCTTCTTCGGCACGGTGCTTGGCCTGGAAGATGTCACCGGAAAAACCGATCGCCACGCAGATATCGCCATTGGCCAGATCTGCGATGTACTTGGATGAGTGGAAGTAGGTCACGTAAGGGCGCACCGCGAGCAACTTGGCGGTGGCCTTTTCGTAGTCCTTGGGATCAGTGCTGTTGGCGTTCAGGCCCATGTAGTTGAGCACTGTCGGCATCATTTCATCGGCGGAATCGAGGAACGCGACGCCACAGCTATGCAGCTTCTTGATGTTTTCCGGCTCGAACAAAACACCCCAGGAGTCGATCTTGTCGACACCCAGCACCGCCTTGACCTTGTCGACGTTGTAACCGATGCCGTTGGTGCCCCACAGGTACGGCACGGCGTACAGGTTGCCCGGATCGTTCTGCTCCAGACGCTTGAGCAGCACCGGGTCGAGGTTGGAATAGTTCGGCAGCTGCGACTTGTCGAGCTTCTGGAATGCTCCGGCCTTGATCTGTTTGCCGAGGAAGTGGTTCGACGGTACGACCACGTCATAACCGGTACGCCCGGCCAGCAACTTGCCTTCCAGGGTTTCGTTGGAATCGAAGACGTCATAAACCGGCTTGATTCCGGTCTCTTTCTGGAAGTCGGCCAGGGTGGTCTCGCCGATGTAATCCGACCAGTTATAAATATGCACAGTGCCGGCGGCCTGGACACTGACAGCAATCGTCAGCCCGGCAGCGGCCAGCAAGGCATTGCGCAACATAGAAAAAATAGGCAAGTGGAGGTCCTCTGAATTTAGTTGGGCCCAAGTTGCCCCGCGTTACATGACAACCGTGGTTGCCCAGCAACAAAACCGGCGCGCAACTTACCCTCGAAAAACCGTTCCAGCAAACTTTATGCAGATCCTTGTAGGAGCGAGCCTGCTCGCGATGGTCGTCAACGATAACGCTGGGTGCCTGACACCCAGCGGTGCTCTCAGGTTCATCGCGAGCAAGCTCGCTCCTACAGGGTGTATTTCTTACTTACCTGATTTGATCTTGGTCCAGCTGCGGGTCATTTCACGCTGGGTCGCCGCTGGCAGGTCGGCGATGGCATACAACTTGGCCTGCACATCGGCTGGCGGGTAGATGCCTGGATCGCTGGTGATGTCTTTTTCCACCAGAGCCGTTGCAGCGGCGTTACCGTTCGGGAAGCGTACGGCGTTGGTGATACCGGCCATGACTTCAGGCTTCTGCAGGAAGGTCATGAACTTGTAGGCACCCTCGACGTTCTCGGCATCCTTGGGAATCGCGACCATGTCGAAGAAGCTGCCAGCGCCTTCTTTCGGAATGGCGTAGCTGACCTTGACCTTGTCACCCGCCTCTGCGGCACGGGACTTGGCCTGCTGAACGTCACCCGAGTAGCCAACCGCTACGCAGATGTTGCCGTTGGCCAGGTCCGAGATGTACTTGGAGGAGTGGAAGTAGGTGATCGAAGGACGAATCTTGAGGAACAGGTCCTCGGCTTTCTTGATGTCTTCTTTCTTCTGGCTGTCGGTTGGCAGGCCCAGGTAGTGCAGCGCGACCGGGAGCATTTCGGTCGGCGAATCGAGGAAACTCACACCGCAACCCTTGAGCTTGGCGATGTTTTCCGGCTTGAGCAGCACGTCCCACGAGTCGATGGTGTCGACGCCCAGCGCAGCCTTGACCTTCTCCGGGTTGTAACCGATGCCGATCGAGCCCCACATGTACGGGAAGGCGTGCTTGTTGCCAGGGTCACTGACCGAAACGGCCTTGAGCAGATCCTGGTTCAGGTTCTTCCAGTTAGGCAGCTTGGACTGGTCCAGCTCCTGATATACGCCGGCCTTGATCTGTTTGGCCAGGAAGTTGTTCGACGGCACGACCACGTCGTAGCCGGACTTGCCCGCCAGCAGTTTGGCTTCCAGGGTCTCGTTGCTGTCGAATACGTCGTAAACGACCTTGATCCCCGACTCTTTCTCGAAGTTCGCGATGGTGTCCGGAGCGATGTAGTCGGACCAGTTGTAGACGTGCAACACCTTGTCGTCCGCCTGAACCGCACCCGCCATCATGCCCGCGACGGACAGGGCGAGAAGTGTCTTGCCAGCAAGCTTTTTACCTAATGCCTTCATGCGTCATGCTCCAAATTTTTCTTTTTTGAACCACTTTGTTCAGCGACCGAACCCGGGCAACTGGAACTGCGGCTAGTCTGGCAAGATCCGAGGCGGTCTTTCAAGAAAAGACCGGCCTTTGTGACAGCTTTGAGCGAGAGCGCCGCAGCTCCCTCGCTCTGAGCCTAGCACTTAGCCCTGCAATGCACTCAGGGTCAGGTCAAGGCACTTGCGAGCCTTGGTCACCAGCTCATCGATTTCCGCCGGCGTGATCACCAGTGGCGGAGCGATGATCATGGTGTCGCCGACTGCGCGCATGATCAGGCCATTGTCGAAGCAGAACTGACGACAGATCATGCCGACGCCCTTGCCCTCGTAACGCTTGCGAGTGGCCTTGTCCTGTACCAGTTCGATGGCCCCCAACAGCCCGACCCCACGAACTTCACCCACCAGCGGGTGATCGTTCAGTTCCCGCAGACGCTTTTGCAAATACGGTGCCGTTTCGGACTTCACGCGCTCGACAATTTTTTCGTCGCGCAGGATACGGATGTTTTCCAGCCCCACAGCCGCCGCCACCGGGTGCCCGGAGTAGGTGAAGCCGTGGTTGAAGTCGCCACCCTCATTGAGCACGTCCACCACTTCGTCACGCACAATCAGGCCACCCATCGGGATGTAGCCCGAAGTCAGGCCCTTGGCGATGGTCATCATGTCGGGCTTGAGGCCGTAGAAATCGGTACCGAACCACTCGCCGGTACGGCCGAAACCGCAAATCACTTCGTCAGCCACGAACAGGATGTCGTACTTGGCGAGGATTTCCTTGATGCGCGGCCAGTAAGTCTCTGGCGGAATGATCACGCCGCCGGCGCCCTGGATCGGCTCGGCAATAAAGGCACCGACATTGTCGACGCCAACTTCCAGAATCTTTTCTTCCAGCTGGTTGGCGGCCCACACACCGAATTCTTCCGGGGTCATGTCGCCGCCTTCGCCGAACCAGTACGGTTGGGCAATGTGGACGATGCCCGGGATCGGCAAGTCGCCCTGTTCGTGCATGTACGTCATGCCGCCCAGGCTCGCGCCGGCCACGGTGGAACCGTGATAGCCGTTCTTGCGGCTGATGATGACTTTCTTGTTCGGCTGGCCCTTGATCGCCCAGTAGTGACGAACCATACGCAGCATGGTGTCGTTGCCTTCAGAGCCGGAACCGGTGAAGAACACATGGTTCATGCCTTGCGGCGCGATGTCGGCGATGGCCCTGGCCAGTTCCAGTACCGGTGGGTGTGCCGTCTGGAAGAACAGGTTGTAGTAAGGCAGCTCGCGCATCTGTTTGCTGGCGGCATCGGCCAGTTCATCGCGACCATAGCCAATCGCGACACACCACAGGCCGGCCATACCGTCGAGGATCTTGTTGCCTTCGCTGTCCCAGAGGTAAACGCCCTTGGCGTTGGTGATGATCCGCGGGCCTTTCTCTTTCAGCTGCTTGAAGTCGCTGAACGGAGCCAGGTGGTGATCACTGCTCAAGGTTTGCCATTCACGGGTTTGCGGATTGTTGCTGGTCATACGAATCTCCTAAAAAAATCAGGTGAAAGCGCCACTCGACAACGGCAGCGCCCGGCGTATCAGACGGCAAAGAGCAGGAATTCCCTTTCCCACGAACTGATGACGCGCTTGAAGTTTTCATGCTCGGCCCGCTTGACCGCGACGTAGCCAGTGATGAAATTTTTGCCCAGGTACTTCTCGATTGTTGAACTGTGTTCCATGCGTTCCAGCGCATCTTCGATGGTCAGCGGCAGGCGCAGGTTGCGACGTTCATAGCCGCGCCCCACCACCGGCGCACTCGGGTTCAGGCCTTCGACCATGCCGATGTAACCGCAGAGCAGGCTCGCGGCAATCGCCAGGTACGGGTTGGCATCGGCGCCCGGCAGGCGGTTTTCCACCCGACGATTTTGCGGTCCCGCATCCGGTACCCGCAGGCCCACCGTGCGGTTTTCTTCGCCCCACTCCACGTTCACCGGCGCCGAAGTGTCCGGCAGGAAGCGGCGGAACGAGTTCACGTTCGGGGCGAACAGCGGCAACAGCTCGGGAATGAGTTTCTGCAAGCCACCGATGTGGTGCAGGAACAACTGGCTCATGGTCCCGTCGTCGTTGGAGAAGATGTTCTTGCCGGTCTCGATGTCGATGATGCTCTGGTGCAAGTGCATGGCACTGCCTGGCTCGCCGGTCATCGGCTTGGCCATGAAAGTTGCGGCGACGTTGTGCTTGAGCGCGGCTTCGCGCATGGTGCGCTTGAACACCAGGATCTGGTCTGCCAGGGACAGGGCATCGCCATGACGGAAGTTGATTTCCATCTGCGCCGTGCCGTCCTCGTGGATCAGCGTGTCGAGGTCAAGGTCCTGCAGTTCACACCAGTCGTAGACGTCTTCGAACAGCGGATCGAACTCGTTCGCCGCTTCAATGGAGAACGACTGACGACCGGTTTCCGGGCGACCTGAGCGGCCGACCGGCGGCTGCAACGGGTAGTCCGGGTCGTCACTGCGCTTGGTCAGGTAGAACTCCATTTCCGGCGCCACGATCGGCTGCCAGCCTTTGTCGGCATAGAGTTTCAGGACTTTCTTGAGTACGTTGCGCGGCGACAGCTCGATCGGGTTGCCTTGCTTGTCGTAGGTATCGTGGATGACGATGGCGGTCGGCTCGATGGCCCACGGCACCACGTATACGGCGTCGGCGTCCGGCTTGCAGACCATGTCGATGTCGGCCGGGTCGAGCAGTTCGTAATAGATGTCGTCTTCGACGTAATCGCCGGTTACGGTCTGCAGCAGCACGCTTTCTGGCAGGCGCATGCCTTTTTCGGCGATGAATTTGTTGGTCGGCGAAATCTTGCCCCGGGTAATCCCGGTCAAGTCGGCGATCATGCATTCGACTTCTGTGATCTTGTGGTTTTTCAACCAATCGGTGAGCTGGTCGAGGTTGTTACTCATAAATGCCTCTAGGCTTGAGTTGTCTGACCCTTTTAAGGTCAGGCGTTGTTTGACGCGTCGGCGTCGCGTTGTAGAGCGTTCCTGCGGCAGATTATCGTGTTTGCCAACACTGCCGCAGAGGCCGGGCGTGCAGAATCGCGAGCGGTGCCCTGAACAATGGTCAGGCCGCTATTGTGAATCGGTTCTATATTGAATGGAGTAACCGTAATGGGGGTGCCACCGCGACCGTCCAGAATAACGGACGGGGACAGGTGCTCTGTCAAGGATGGGAGAATCACCGGCAGGCCTGAAACGATCGAGGCCATTGCGCGGACGTACGTGTCACCACTTTTGTGGCAAGCATGCCGACCGAGCTGTCTTGAGCAGTCGGTGACGCCGATTATCGGCAGGCGAGACATGAAGCACCCCGGTATTATTGCTGTTATGGGTTTGATTCGAGCTTAGCCTTGTTCATTTTTTTACACAACACCCCCGTAAAAAATACAACACGGCCCGCTCAAGCTCGCGGCCGCCGCCACGTCCAGCGGAGTAAAAACGCCCTAAAGTGCCTCAAAAAAGCCACACGAGCGCTTTTTTAGGGCAAAAAAGGCCTCGCTTGACTTCGGCAGGCCGTTCGGGTTGACTGGAATCTGAAAAGATCAATGATTGATATTTTTAACAACAAAGGTGTTGCATCATGTCGGTACCCCCGCGTGCCGTTCAGCTTAACGAAGCGAACGCGTTCCTTAAGGAACATCCTGAGGTTCTGTACGTTGACCTTCTGATTGCGGATATGAATGGTGTGGTGCGCGGCAAGCGCATCGAACGCACCAGCCTCCACAAGGTTTACGAGAAAGGCATCAACCTGCCGGCCTCTCTATTTGCTCTGGATATCAACGGCTCGACGGTGGAAAGCACCGGCCTGGGCCTGGACATCGGTGATGCTGACCGAATCTGCTATCCAATCCCCGATACCCTGTGCAACGAGCCATGGCAGAAGCGCCCGACCGCGCAACTGTTGATGACCATGCACGAACTCGAAGGCGAGCCATTCTTTGCCGACCCGCGCGAAGTGCTGGCCAATGTGGTGCGCAAGTTCGACGAAATGGGCCTGACCATCTGCGCCGCGTTCGAACTGGAGTTCTACCTGATCGACCAGGAGAACGTGAACGGTCGTCCACAACCACCTCGCTCGCCGGTTTCCGGCAAACGTCCGCACTCGACCCAGGTCTACCTGATCGACGACCTCGACGAATACGTCGACTGCCTCCAAGACATTCTGGAAGGTGCCAAAGAGCAAGGCATTCCGGCCGACGCCATCGTCAAGGAAAGTGCCCCGGCGCAGTTCGAAGTGAACCTGCACCACGTGGCTGACCCAATCAAGGCCTGCGACTACGCAGTCCTGCTCAAGCGTCTGATCAAAAACATCGCCTACGACCATGAGATGGACACCACCTTCATGGCCAAGCCGTATCCAGGCCAGGCGGGTAATGGTCTGCACGTCCATATCTCGATTCTTGATAAAGATGGCAAGAACATTTTTGCCAGCGAGGATCCCGAGCAGAACGCCGCACTGCGTCACGCGATCGGCGGTGTGCTCGAGACCCTACCGGCGCAGATGGCTTTCCTCTGCCCGAACGTCAACTCCTACCGTCGTTTCGGCGCACAGTTCTACGTGCCGAACTCGCCGTGCTGGGGCCTGGACAACCGCACCGTGGCCCTGCGCGTTCCAACCGGCTCCGCCGACGCCGTGCGTCTGGAACACCGCGTGGCTGGCGCCGATGCCAACCCGTACCTGCTGATGGCTTCGGTCCTGGCAGGCGTGCACCACGGCCTGGTCAACAAGATCGAGCCTGGCGCTCCGGTCGAAGGCAACAGCTACGAGCAGAACGAGCAGAGCCTGCCGAACAACCTGCGCGATGCCCTGCGCGAGCTGGACGACAGCGAAGTCATGGCCAAGTACATCGATCCGAAATACATCGATATCTTCGTGGCTTGTAAAGAGAGCGAGCTGGAGGAGTTCGAACACTCCATCTCCGACCTCGAGTACAACTGGTACCTGCATACCGTTTAAGCGGTTGCAGTAAAAAACGCCGTCGGCTTCACAGCCGGCGGCGTTTTTTTTTGCTCGCCATTTATTATGGAATGCTTGTCAGCAGAACCAAGGAAAATTCCTACGGATTCGCCAGACACTGACTACATCTGCACCCTGACCACAACCTCACACTTCGGACGCCGGGATTCTTCCCGTTTTCCTACCCGCGCATGAGAACAACTATGAAAAAACAGCTATTGGGCGCAACCATCACTCTGATCGTCGCCGGTTTGTGCTCCACCGCCTGGGCAACAGCCGGTGACACGGCCGCATGGAGCTATTCCTCCCCCACCGGACCGCAAAACTGGGGTGAACTGAAGAGCGAGTACAGTCTCTGCTCGTCGGGCAAGACACAGTCGCCTATCGATATTCGTGACGCGATCAAGACTGAAGCCAAGATGCTGAACATTGCTTATCAGCCAAGCAAAGCCACTGTGTCGAACAACGGCCACACCATTCAGGTAACGCCGGTCGACGCCGGAGGCATCACTCTGGAATCCAGTCACTACTCATTCGTGCAAATGCATTTTCATACGCCAAGCGAAGAAATGATCCAGGGGCGCACCTATCCTCTGGACGCGCATCTGGTCCACCGCAACGCTGCAGGCGAACTGGCCGTGGTGGCCTTGCTGTTTGAAGAGGGTGCATACAACCCGGCCCTGGAGCCAATCCTGGCAGCCATGCCAAAGCACACGGGCGGTAGTGCGCATCTGGACACGGTAAATGTTGCACAACTACTACCTGCGAACCTCTACGCCTATTTCTATATGGGCTCCCTGACAACACCCCCTTGTACCGAAGGCGTGCGCTGGAATGTGCTGGCCACTGCGGTGCAACTGTCGCGAGCGCAACTGGAGGCGTTCCAGGCGCTGTATCCAATGAATGCACGCCCGGTTCAACCCTTGAACGACCGGAGTGTGCACATCGGCGGCTAAGCGCCCTTGATCGCCGGACCGGGCAGCGGAGCCCATACAGACAAGGTGCCACCTGCCTCGTACAATGCCCGCTGCCCCGCAGGAGACTCCAATGACACGCGTAGCCACCCCACGCAAACCCCGCGCACGCAGCCAGGCCCGGATCGATTCGATACTCGATGCGGCCCGCACGCTGTTGGCCGCCGAGGGCGTGGCCAGTCTGTCGATCTACAGCGTCGCCGAGCGCGCGGAGATACCGCCCTCCTCGGTCTACCACTTCTTCGCCAGCGTGCCGGCCTTGCTTGAAGCCTTGACCGCCGATGTCCACGCCGCCTTCCGTGCCTGCCTGCAAGCCCCCATCGATCACCCGGCCTTGAACGGCTGGCGCGATCTGTCGCGACTGGTGGAACAACGCATGCTCGACATCTACGCAGAGGACGCCGCCGCCCGCCAACTCATTCTGGCCCAACACGGCCTGACCGAAGTCACCCAGGCCGACCGCCAGCACGACATCGAACTGGGCGACCTGATGCACAAGCTGTTCGACCATCACTTCGAACTGCCGACATTGCCGAGCGATGTCGATGTGTTCGCCCTGGCCATGGAGCTGGGCGACCGGGTGTATGCGCGTTCGGTGCAGCAGCACGGGCAGATCACACCGCGCATGGCCGAGGAAGGGATGCGGGTGTTTGATGCGTATCTTGGGTTGTATTTGCCGCCTTACCTGCCAAAACGTGCTGTTGCTGCCTGATTTTCTATTGGCTGGACTGGCCTCTTCGCGAGCAAGCCCGCTCCCACAGGGAAACGCATTCCAGATGTGGGAGCGGCGGTGCGACGACTCGACTTGCTCGCGAAGGCCACACCGCCTATCTCACTGAATCACACGCACAAAAAACCCCGAAGGGCTCAAACCCTTCGGGGTTGTTGTTTGCGCGCACGGCTTACAACTTGGCGATCGACACCTCGGTGGATTTCACGAACGCGATCACTTCACTGCCGACCGCCAGTTCCAGCTCCTTCACCGAACGAGTAGTGATCACCGAAGTGACGATGCCGGACGCGGTCTGCACGTCGATTTCCGACAGCACGTCGCCGAGGACGATTTCCTTGATGGAGCCTTTGAACTGGTTACGAACGTTGATGGCTTTGATAGTCATGATGTTGATTCCTGTCGTGGGATAAGACTTGAGTTATTGAGCCCAGCGCAATTGCGTAGGCAAGGGTGAAACAGGTTCCGGTTCCGGCGGCTGGCCGGGCAGCGCCAGCACGCGATTGAGCACTTCGGTTTCCAGCGCCGCCAGCCGATGGGAGCCGCGGACCCGGGGGCGCGGCAGTTCGACGTGCAGGTCGAGACCGACTTCGCCCTCTTCGATCAGGATCACCCGATCGGCAATCGCCACCGCTTCGCTGACGTCGTGGGTGACCAGCAACACGGTGAAGCCATGCTGTTGCCAGAGCCGCTCGATCAGTTGCTGCATTTCAATTCGGGTCAGGGCATCCAGCGCGCCCAAGGGTTCGTCGAGCAACAGCAGGCGCGGCTGATGAATCAATGCACGGGCCAACGCCACGCGTTGTTTCTGTCCACCGGATAGAGCTGCCGGCCACTCGTGGGCGCGATCGGCCAGACCGACCGCTTCCAAAGCTTCAAGCGCTTGCGGCCGCCAGTTGCCCTTGAGACCAAGACCGACGTTGTCGATGATCTTTTTCCAGGGCAGCAATCGCGCTTCCTGGAACATCAGCCGCGTGTCCTCCCGCGCCTCACTCAGTGGCGCGGCACCGGCCAGCAATTCACCGCCCGTGGGCTGGTCGAGACCGGCGAGCAAGCGCAGCAAGGTACTTTTACCGCAACCACTGCGGCCCACCACGGCGACAAACTGGCCGGCCGGAATGTGCAGGTCGATCTCACGCAGCACCTGCCGCGCGCCAAAGGTTTTTTGCAGCTTGCGCACCGCCAGCGGAATCCCGCGCAGCAGGCGTGGAGGTTGTTCCGCGATCATGCCGCACCTCCCTTGGCAACCTGATACGCCGGGTGCCAGCGCAGCCACACACGTTCAAGTCCACGGGCCGCGAGGTCGGCCAGTTTGCCGAGCACCGCGTACATCAGGATCGCCAGCACCACCACGTCAGTCTGCAAAAACTCCCGGGCATTCATCGCCAGATAGCCGATGCCGGAACTCGCGGAAATGGTTTCGGCGACGATCAACGTCAACCACATAAACCCCAGGGCGAAACGCACGCCGACCAGAATCGAAGGCAGCGCCCCTGGCAGAATCACCTGCCAGAACAGGCTGAAACCGCTCAGGCCATAGCTACGCGACATCTCCACCAGCGCCGGGTCGACGTTGCGAATGCCGTGATAGGTGTTGAGGTAAATCGGGAACAACGTGCCCAGCGCCACCAGGAAAATCTTTGCCGACTCGTCGATGCCGAACCAGAGAATCACCAGCGGAATCAGGGCCAGGTGCGGCACGTTGCGGATCATCTGTACCGAACTGTCGAGCAGGCGCTCGCCCCACTTCGACAGGCCGGTGATAAAACCCAGGGTCAGACCGATGCTGCCACCAATGGTGAAACCCAGCGCCGCACGCCAGCCACTGATGGCCAGGTGCGTCCAGATTTCGCCGCTGCGCACCAGGCTCACGCCGGCTTCGATCACGGCGATCGGTGCCGGCAGGATCCGTGTCGACAACCAGCCCGCCGACACACTCAACTGCCACACCGCCAGCAGCAACACCGGCAACGCCCAGGGCGCCAGACTGTGGATGATTTTCTTCATGACCGCGCCTCAGCTCTGGGACGCGGCTTTGGGCAGAATGTCGTTGGCGACCATCTCGCCGAACGGGCTGACGTAGCCGGCACTTTTCGGCAGTTCAGGACGCTCGACATCGAGGTGCGGGAACAACAACTCCGCCACCCGATACGACTCTTCCAGGTGTGGGTATCCGGAAAAAATGAACGTGTCGATGCCCAGGTCCGCGTACTCCTTCACGCGGGCGGCCACGGTCGGGCCATCGCCCACCAGCGCCGTACCGGCACCGCCGCGCACCAGACCAACACCGGCCCACAGGTTGGGGCTGACTTCCAGGTTGTCGCGGTTGCCGCCATGCAATGCGGCCATGCGTTGCTGACCGACCGAATCGAAACGCGCCAGCGAAGCCTGGGCACGAGCGATGGTGTCGTCGTCCAGATGCGAGATCAGTCGATCCGCCGCTTGCCAGGCTTCGGCATTGGTTTCGCGCACGATCACATGCAAACGGATGCCGAAGCGCACGGTGCGGCCAAGCTTGGCGGCTTTAGCGCGGACCTGCTCGATCTTCTCGGCCACGGCAGCCGGCGGCTCGCCCCAGGTCAGGACCATTTCCACCTGCTCTGCCGCCAGGTCTTGCGCGGCTTCCGACGAGCCACCGAAGTACAGCGGTGGACGCGGCTGCTGGATCGGCGGATAGAGCAACTTCGCTCCCTTCACGCTGATGTGCTGGCCGTCGTAATCGACGGTTTCGCCTTCCAGCACGCGGCGCCAGATACGGGTGAACTCCACAGAGGCCTGGTAGCGCTCTTCGTGGCTAAGGAACAGACCATCGCCCGCCAACTCCTCCGGATCACCGCCCGTTACCAGGTTGAACAACGCCCGCCCGCCAGACAGACGATCCAGGGTCGCAGCCTGACGCGCCGCCACTGTCGGGGAAATGATCCCGGGGCGCAGGGCGACAAGGAACTTCAGACGCTGGGTCACCGGAATCAGCGATGCCGCCACCAGCCACGAGTCTTCGCAAGAGCGGCCGGTGGGAATCAGCACCCCGCCGAAACCCAGGCGATCCGCCGCTTGCGCGACTTGTTGCAGGTAGCCGTGGTCAACGGCGCGGGCGCCTTCGGCGGTGCCAAGGTAATGGCCGTCGCCGTGGGTAGGCAGGAACCAGAAGATATTGAGGCTCATGGAGTGGTCTCCTTGGGGAATCGAATTATTGGGCTTTGGCCACGGCAGCCGGCGGCGTCCAGATCACGTCTTTGATGCTGAGCGGCTTAGGAATCAGCTTGAGCTGGTAAAAGCTGTCGGCGATTTTCTGCTGCGCGGCGACCACTTCCGGGGTGAGGAACAGCGCGCCGTAACCCTGGCGTTTCACCGAGGTCAGGGTGATGTCCGCCGGCAGGCCGAGCAGTGGCGATACCTGCTGGGTCACATCCTGGGGATTGGCCCTGGACCACTCGCCCACCGCCCGCACTTCTTCCACCAGGGTCTTGATCACCTCGGGATTTTTTTGCGCGTAAGGTTTGGTCGCCAGGTAGAACTGATGGTTGTCGACGATGCCCTGACCATCACGCAGAGTGCGCGCTTGCAGCTGTTGTTCGGCGGCAGCCTGGTACGGGTCCCAGATGACCCAGGCGTCGACGCTGCCACGTTCGAACGCGGCGCGGGCATCAGCCGGCGGCAGGAATACGGTCTGGACGTCGGTGTACTTGAGGCCGGCATCTTCCAGTGCACGCACCAGCAGGTAGTGCACGTTGGAGCCCTTGTTGAGCACGACTTTCTTGCCCTTGAGCTCTGCCACCGACTTGATTGCCGAGTCCTTCGGCACCAGGATCGCCTCACTGTGCGGCGCTGGCGGTTCGTAGGCGACGTAGAGCAAATCAGCACCGGCCGCCTGGGCGAACACGGGCGGAGTCTCGCCGGTGACGCCGAAGTCGATGGAGCCGACATTCAGGCCTTCAAGCAGTTGCGGGCCACCGGGGAATTCAGTCCATTGCACGTCCACGCCTTGGGCGGCTAGACGTTTTTCCAGGGTGCCCTTGGCTTTGAGCAGCACCAGAGTGCCGTATTTCTGGTAGCCGATTCGTAACGTCTCGGCCTGAGCTTGAGTAATGGCGCCGAAGGTGACAGCCGCAGCAAACAGAGCGACCAGACCACGACGCAAAATGACAGGGCGCATGGCGCTCTCCTTTTTGCAGTTGGGTTTTGGCTGCACCTGCTTGCCCGTTGGCGGGCGAGTAAGGCCAGTACTTCAATTTTCGGTGAGGCTTAAATGCTCCAGCGAGCACTCAACAAACGGTCATTCAACAGGTTCGGATCGAGCGGCTTGGGCCGTCGCGCCATGGCGCTGGAAAACTGCTCCAGCGCTTCATGTAAACGTTGTTCCAGCTCCGGCGCCAATTGCGCCAGGGTGCTGCCTTCGCCGTAGGCGATCTGGCTGTCGACGGCGAATATCCCCTGCAGCATTTCCTGGGCCTTCAATGCCGACAGCACCGGCTTGAGCGCGTAATCCACCACCAGCATGTGGGCGATGCTGCCGCCAGTGGCCATGGGCAAAACAACCTTGTGGCTCAGGGCGCGTTCGGGCAGCAGGTCCAGCACGACTTTCAGGGCTCCGGAAAACGATGCCTTGTAAACCGGCGTGGCGATCAGCAGGCCATCGGCGTTTTCAATCTGTTGCAGCAGGTCGATTACCTTCGGGCTGTCGAAGCGTGCGTGCAGCAAGTCCTCGGCCGGGAAGTCCCGCACCTGGTAACTCACCACTTCCACACCCTGCTCCTGTAACCATTTCCGGGAGCGATCCAGCAGCACCCCGGAACGAGAGCGCTGACTGGGACTGCCACCGAGTGAAACAACCAACATTCAGACGATTCCTTGTGCGGTGCTGGCGATTCGCGGTTTGCGATCTCGCTTCGATGGAGTGACCTTAACAGCTGATTAATATATCCATAAATCATATTTATTCATTTGGTTATGCCTTTAAGAGATATTAAATTTCACTTCTTCCGGGCAAAAAAACAGGCCGTCGAAACGGCCTGAAATCCCCTGCTTTGTGGATGCTGTTAACTGTGAAACCTGTGGAGTCTGATCTGCCGCCTTCGCGAGCAAGCCCGCTCCCACAAGGGCTTACGCGGTCAACTGTGGGAGCGGGCTTGCTCGCGAAGGCGGCATCAGCCTCACCGTAAATATTGATGACTCACCGATCAGGCTGCGGCGTCAGGCGCAAGTAAGGCTTAACGGCACGATACCCCTTGGGAAAGCGCTGTTTGATTTCACCCTCATCCTTGAGCGACGGCACGATCACCACCTCGTCACCGTCCTGCCAGTTGGCCGGTGTGGCCACCTTGAAGTTGTCGGTGAGTTGCAGCGAGTCGATCACCCGCAGGATTTCATTAAAGTTGCGGCCGGTGCTCGCCGGGTAGGTAATCGTCAACCGGACCTTTTTGTTCGGGTCGATCACGAACAGAGAACGCACGGTCAGGGTGTCGTTGGCATTGGGATGGATCAGGTCGTAGAGGTCCGAGACCTTGCGGTCGGCGTCATCGAGGATCGGAAAGTTGACCACGGTGTCCTGGGTTTCGTTGATGTCCTCGATCCACCTGTGGTGCGACTCGACGGGGTCCACGGACAGCGCGATGGCCTTGACGCCGCGCGCCGCGAATTCATCCTTGAGCCTGGCGGTGAAACCCAGTTCGGTGGTGCACACTGGCGTGAAATCCGCCGGATGGGAAAACAGCACGCCCCAGCTATCGCCCAGCCACTGATGGAAACGGATGATGCCGGCGCTGGAATTCTGTTCGAAGTCGGGGGCGATATCGCCAAGTCTGAGACCCATGGTGCTGCTCCTTGTGAGTGCTTGATGGGTTCAACTGTGCCTGTGTTTTTTATCTATTAAAAAGAATAAATATCGATTTATTTAGATCATAAAGAAATATTAAAGATCTGTTCACTGGACGTACGCGCACAACCCGCCGAACATCGGCCACAAGGTTCGAGAAGGCCTTGAGTTGCTGCAAAAAGGGAACTTCAAGGCGGGATTACGGGGGTGAACCCGTCTTGACAATGCAAAAGCCCCGCCCGGTGCAATACCGGGCGGGGCTTTTTTGTTTCGCTTACGCGAGCGCTATTACAACAGCGGGATCGAATAGCTGACAATCAGGCGGTTTTCGTCCTGCGAACGGGTGTTCGGCAGGTCGGTGCGCCAGGTAGCGTTTTTCCACGTCAGACCCAGGTTCTTCAGCGGACCTTCCTGAACGACGTAAGCCACGCTCAGATCGCGCTCCCACTCGGAAGCACCATTGGCCGCCTCGCCACCCTTGGCGTTGACGGTATCGATATCGTCGCCGTGCAGGTACACCAGACCCGCGGTCAGGCCCGGTACGCCGACCTTGGCGAAGTCGAACGAGTAGCGTGCTTGCCAGGTTTTCTCGCCGGCACGGCCGAACTTCTGGATTTGCGAGTCGGTGATGGTGTAGTTCGACGAACCGTCGCCCTGGTTAAGCCAAGGGAAGTCGCTGCTGCCATTGCTGACCTGGTATCCGCCACCGAAGGTGTGACCGGCAACGCTGTACAGGAACAGACCGCTGTACAGGTTGTTGTCGACCTTGCCTTTACCGTTGGCTGCACCGCTGTAGTTGCCAGTGGTGAAGAACAGAGGGTCGTGACCGTTGGCACCGTCGTCGGAGCTGTTGAAGTAACGGAAGTCCGACTTCAACACGCCAGGGCCGATAGCCCAGTTGTGAACCAGACCCAGGAAGTGTTGCTTGTAGAACTCTTCCAGGTTGCCGTAGTAGTACTGGGCAGTCAGGTCCTTGGTGATCTTGTAGTCGCCACCGGCATAGATGAACTTGTTGCTGTCGCGGAATTTGGTGCCGCGAGTGTTCGCGCCCGAAATCGACATCTGCTCATTGTTGCTGGAGTTACGGCCTTTGACGGCTTCGATCTGGCCACCGACCAGCGTCAGATCCTTGATGTCGCCGGACGTGATCTGGCCACCCTGCCAGGTTTGCGGCAGCAGGCGACCATCGTTGGTCACGATTACCGGGTTTTTCGGCTGCAGGGTGCCCAGTTTCAGTTCGGTCTGGGAAATCTTGGCTTTGGCGGTCAGGCCCAGGCTGGAGAAATTATCTACCGCCTCGCCGTTGGATTTGCTCGGGAAAACCGTGCCGCCGTAAGAGGTCGCCGTGGCGCCGTTGGTGCCGCCGCCCGAATCCAGCTTGACGCCCAGCAGGCCGATCGCATCGATACCGAAGCCGACGGTGCCCTGGGTATAGCCGGAGATGAAACGCAGATCGAAGCCCTGGCCCCATTCTTCGTTTTTGTTGGCACCGGCACCGTCACGGTTGTCAGTGTTGATGTAGAAGTTACGCAGCCCCAATGTTGCCTTGCTGTCTTCGATAAAACCCGCGGCGTTTGCCTGCTGGGCCAATACCCCGACGGCCACAGCCATGGCCAGGGTGGACTTGTTCATGTTTCGCTCCTCTCGTTTCTAATTCTGATGTTCCTGGTCCCGAATCGATTGCCCGGGATCCTGAATGCATAATTTCGCGGCAAACCGTCTGAGCCGGTCGTTTGGCGGGCCGCAGGATACATGGCATTAAAGCCAAAAAGAATTTATTGAATCTTTTTAATATCGCTATGGAATATGACTTCCCACGGCAGAACCGAGGTATCGGCGGCGAGGCCGATTCCTGAACCTGATCAATTGTCGAGGGACGAAATTGCCAAATCCGAGCTCAGGGATGAGTGTCGGAGGACGCACTTTAGTGCTTGAATTAAAAAACTAAAAAGAATAAAAAAGAAATAGCATCTTTGTTTTTGGAATATAAAACCCGATGCAAAAAAAACCCCGCCAAGCGACGGGGCTTTTTCTTGTGGCTATTACATGAAGCTGTAGGTGTAGTTGAAGATCAGACGGGTCTGGTCTTGATCAAGGGTGCTGGTGTTGCCACGGTAGGTACCGTGACGCAGAGTCGTACCAAACCCTTTCAGTGCGCCCGTTTGAATCACGTAATCGATACGCGCGTCAGTCTCGTGCTCACTCAGGTCTTTACCCACACCGCTGGTTGCCTTGATGTCCTGGCCATTCAAGTAAGCAATCGAAGCTTTCAAGCCTGGTACGCCCAGTGAGGCGAAGTCATAGGAGTACTGACCGAACGTGGTGTTTTCACCGGCACGGATAAAGCTGCCGACCGTGGCATCGGTAAACGAGTAGAAGCTGGAGCCGCCGGCACCTTCTTGACGACCTTTGTCATCGACAAGGCTGCCCTGGTTCAGGAATACAAAGCCGCCGTCATCGTTGACACGCTGATGCCCGATCAGGAACGCGTTGCCACCCAGGGTATAGGTGAACATGGCGCTCCAGGTCTTGTTATCGACCTCGCCCGGGGTCTTGGCGAAACCGTTGTTGTTGTTGAAACGGAAGCCCGGATCGCCGTTCTTGCCGTCGGAGCTGCTATCGAAATAACGGATATCGGTCTTGAACGACTGATTGGCCGCGATCGGGTAGACGTGCACCAGGCCGAGGAAGTTCTGCTTGTAGAAGTCTTCCAGGTTCGCATAGTAGTACTGCAGCAAAAGGTCTTTGGTGACCTTCCAGTCAGCACCGCCGTAGAGGAACTTGTTGCTGTCCTGAGTCGCGCCAGCCACAGACAGGCCAGTGGAGTTCGAGGAGGCGCGACCCGACGCGTGCTCCAGCTGACCAAAGTTGAAGGTCACGTTGTCGATTTCTTTGGAGGTGATGGTGCCACCGTCAAAGGTTTGCGGCAGCAAACGGCTGTCGTTCGCGATCAGGATCGGCAGGTTAGGTGCCAGAGCGCCGCCCAGGTGGGCTTCGGTTTTCGAGAAGCGCGCCTTGACGTTGCCATCCAGACGGCTCCACTCGTCGGCCGCCTCATTGCCATCGCTAGGGAAGAACGAGTTGGCGTTACCGGTCGGGTGATGCCCCTTGCCGCCATCCAGATGGATACCCACCAGAGCCTGGGCGTCGATACCAAAACCTACGGTACCCTGGGTGAAACCGGACAGGTAATCGAACTTCAGACCCTCAGCGGTTTCTCGCTGACGGTTGGCAGGAGTACTCGCACCTTCACGCATATCGGCGTCGTAATACATGGTGCGCGAGCTGATGGAAGCCTTGCTGTCTTCCAGGAAACCTGCGGCGCCTGCCTGCTGCGCCAAAACCCCTATGGCCACGGCCAAAGCCAAGTTGGACTTGTTCATTGTGTAGCTCCTCTCGATTCTAATTCTTGTATTCCTGGTCTCGGGTCGACGCCCGAAATCCTAAGATGCGCGATTAGCGCCAGACCGTGACCCATAAGTCAATCGTAACCATATGTGTCTACGACCATAGTCTAATCCCCGATTTTTTGGTCCCTGCAGGGTCATGATTTCGTCATGAACCTGAAAAGAATTACTCGATTCTTTTCTAATACCGTTTAGGAATTTAGCTCCCCACTGCACGATTACCCCAGAATAGACGGTTCTGCTCATAAGCTAATTACTAAACGGTATTTATATTCGCTTTTTTAGATCGATTAGTTTCCGCCATAAATCGGAAACAAATCCTTTACCGAAAGGCGATCCCATGACGACCAAACGCGCACTATCCGGATCAATTGTTACAGTTTGTGTATCGCTGGCATTTTCTTTCACGGCGCAGGCGGCGAACCTCACCGTCGGCTATCAAACCGGAATCGACCCCAGCAAAGTCCCCCAGGCCGATGGCCTTTATGAAAAAACCATCGGCCAGCCCATCGACTGGCGGCGCTTCAACAGCGGTCCGGAAGTGGTCACGGCGATTGCCTCGGGCGATGTGCAAATCGGCAATCTCGGCTCCAGTCCGCTGGCCGCTGCCGCCTCGCGCAACCTGCCGATTGTCGCGTTCATCGTCTCGGCCCAGATCAATGCCGCCGAAGCGCTGGTGGTACGCAACGGCAGCGGCATCGAAAAACCACAAGATCTAATCGGAAAGACCATCGCCACGCCTTTCGTTTCAACCTCCCACTACAGCCTGCTCGGTGCGCTGAAGCACTGGGGCCTGGACGGCTCGAAAGTCAAAGTGGTGAACCTGCAGCCGGCGGAAATCGCGGCAGCCTGGAAACGAGGCGATATTGATGGCGCATTTGTCTGGTCGCCCGCCCTGGGGGAAATCCGCAAGACTGGCAAGACATTGACCGACGCTGCGCAGGTAGGCCAATGGGGCGCACCAACCTTTGAGGTCTGGGTGGCGCGCAAGGATTACGCCGAAAAACATCCGGAGGTCGTGGCCAAGTTCGCCAGGGTCACCCTGGATTCGTTCGCCGACTATGCCGCCCACAAGGACCAATGGACCGTTGATTCGGTGCCCGTCCAGAAAATCGCCAAACTGACCGGTGCCAACGCCGCCGATGTACCGGAGCTATTGGCCGGTTCCGCCTTCCCGGATGCCAAGGCGCAACAGAGCACCGCGCTGCTGGACGGCGGCACGGCCAAAGCCATTGGCGAGACGGCGAAATTCTTGAAGGAACAAGGGAAGGTTGAAACGGTGCTGCCAGATTATTCGCCGTATGTCAGTGCGAAGTTTGTCACCCAGTAACACCACCGACCTCTGTAGGAGCGAGCTCGCTCGCGATGGTCGTTAACGATGCCGCGTGTTTACTGACTAAACGCAGCGCTCTTGAGTCCATCGCGAGCGAGCTCGCTCCTACAGGGACTGCATCCTGATCAAAGGGCTTTTTCGAAGATCTTCGAATTACGCTGATAGTTGTACAGCGATGCCCGCGCCGACGGCAGTCGGTCGACGCTGCTCGGTTCGAAACCACGTTCGCGGAACCAGTGCGCGGTGCGGGTGGTCAGGACGAACAAGGTTTTCAACCCCTGCGCCCGTGCACGGGCTTCGATACGCTCCAGCAACTCATCGCCGCGACCGCCATGGCGGTATTCCGGATTCACCGCCAGGCAGGCCAGTTCACCCGCGTCCGAGTCGGCGATCTGGTACAGCGCCGCACAGGCGATGATCATACCTTCGCGTTCAACCACACTGAATTGTTCGATCTCGCGCTCGAGCACCTCACGGGAACGGCGCACCAGGATGCCCTGCTCTTCCAGCGGACTGATCAAGTCCAGCAAACCACCGACGTCTTCAATGGCCGCTTCGCGCACCACTTCGAACTGCTCCTGGGCCACCAGCGTACCGCCACCGTCACGGGTGAACAGTTCGGTCAACAGTGCACCGTCCTCGGCGTAACTGACGATATGGCTGCGGGCCACGCCGCCACGGCAAGCTTCGGCAGCGGCGTCCAGCAATTCCGCCTGATAGTTGCTGCCCAGCCGCTGCAGATGCGCCGGCACTTGCTGTGGACGCAGTTCGCGCACCAGGCGCCCGTGCTCGTCGATCAGGCCCAGGTCGGCGCCGAACAGCAGCAGCTTGTCCGCGCCCAGGTCGATGGCCGCGCGGGTGGCGACGTCTTCGCAGGCGAGGTTGAAAATCTCCCCGGTGGGCGAATAGCCCAGCGGCGACAGCAGGACGATGGAGCGCTCGTCCAGCAGACGGTTGATGCCCTTGCGGTCGACCCGGCGCACTTCGCCGGTGTGGTGATAGTCGACGCCCTCAAGCACACCGATCGGCCGTGCCGTCACCAGGTTGCCGCTGGCCACCCGCAGGCGCGAGCCCTGCATCGGCGACGAAGCCATGTCCATCGACAGGCGAGCCTCGATGGCGATGCGCAACTGGCCAACCGCATCGATCACGCACTCCAGGGTCGCGGCATCGGTGATGCGCATGCCGTGGTGGTAATGCGGGGTCAGGCCACGGGCGGCGAGGCGCGCTTCGATTTGCGGCCGGGAGCCGTGAACCAGCACCAGACGCACACCCAGGCTGTGCAACAGCACCAGGTCGTGGACGATATTGCCGAAGTTCGGGTGTTCAACGCCGTCGCCGGGCAGCATGACGACAAAGGTGCAATCGCGGTGGGCGTTGATGTAAGGCGAAGCGTGACGAAGCCAATTGACGTATTCGGGCATGAACCTGGGCCTGTAATAAATAGCAGCCGAAAAAAGGGCGAAACTGAAAACGCACAGCGGGCTGATGGTTATCGTCGGAACAGGCTTGGCGACACGCGCGCTCTCCTCATGAATACGGGTTTGGGTACCGGCAATTTAACCGCGAAACCTTGTAGGAGCGAGCTTGCTCGCGATGAATTTGAGGTCGCCACGTTCATTCAGGCAATACTCGTCATCGTTAACATCCATCGCGAGCAAGCTCGCTCCTACAGAGGGGTTAGGCAGTAATGCTCAATCAACTGTCGTAGTAGATGCACCGTAGGCTGCAAACGTGACATTTCGAGGTATTCCCCCGGCTGGTGGGCGCAGGCGATATCACCCGGGCCAAGCACCAGCGTTTCACAGCCAAGGCGCTGAAGATAAGGTGCTTCGGTGCCGAACGCCACTGCTTCGGCGCTGTGGCCGGTGAGCTTTTCGGCAAGGCGCACCAACTCGGCGTCCTCGGCCTGCTCGAAGGGCGGCACTTCGGGGAACAACGGCGCGTAATCGATCTTGACCTGATGCCGCTCGGCAACCGGCTTGAGCTTCTGCAGGATCTCGGCGCGCAGGACCTTGGGGTCCATGCCGGGCAGCGGCCGCAGATCGAATTCCAGCGAACACTGGCCGCAGATGCGGTTGGGGTTGTCGCCGCCATGGATGCAGCCGAAATTCATCGTGGGCGTCGGCACGCCAAACTGTGGATTGCGGAATTCGCGCTGCCATAACAAGCGCAGGCCACGCAGTTCACCGATGGCATCGTGCATGGCTTCCAGGGCGCTGTGGCCCAGGCGCGGGTCGGAGGAATGACCGCTCTGACCGAGGATGTCGATGCGCTCCATCATGATGCCTTTGTGCATGCGGATCGGCTTGAGCCCGGTCGGTTCGCCGATCACCGCCGCCCGCCCCAGCGGTCGCCCCGCTTCGGCCAGCGCGCGAGCGCCGGACATCGAGCTTTCTTCATCACAGGTGGCGAGAATCAGCAACGGCTGTTTGAACGGCTGATCGAGCAGCGGTATGACCGCCTCGATCGCCAGGGCAAAAAAGCCCTTCATGTCGCAACTGCCCAGACCGATCCAGCGACCGTCGACTTCAGTCAGCTTCAACGGGTCGGTTTGCCACAGCGCAGCGTCGAACGGCACGGTGTCGCTGTGCCCGGCCAGCACCAGGCCGCCGGGACCGGAACCGAAACTGGCCAGCAGGTTGAACTTGCCGGGGCTGACCTGCTGGATCTCACAGGTAAAACCCAGCTCACCGAGCCACGTCGCCAGCAGATCGATGACCGGGCGGTTGGTCTGATCGAGACTGGGTTGGGTGCAACTGACGGACGGTGCAGCAATCAGCGCAGCGAATTGTTCTTTCATCGACGGCAATGGCATCGCTGACTCCCGGCTCCCGAATTGAAGTCCATCATAGAGCCAACCGATGACAGGAATAAACCGTCGCGGCGCGTACTAACCTTGAGTCCTGTACACTGCACGACCTTGGCAGCCACACATTCCCCCGGCTGCGCTCCCGATCCTGGATTTTCCGGCCATGCAGAAAGAAACCGAAATCAAACTCCGCGTCAGCCGCGAAACCCTCGCCGCCCTGCGCGAGCACCCGTTACTGAAAAAACGCAACAAAAGTGGCTGGGAACGCCGTGAGTTGATGAACCAGTACTTCGACACGCCCGAGCGTGACCTGGCCCAGGCCAAGGTCGCCCTGCGCCTGCGCAAGGATGGCGACGAAGTGATCCAGACCCTCAAGACCCGCGGCCAGAGCGTCGCCGGTCTGTCGGTACGCAACGAGTACGACTGGAACCTGCCCAAAGCCAAGCTCGACCTGAAGAAACTCGACGGCGAATGCTGGCCCGAGGAACTGGCCGAACTTGACAAGAAAACCCTGAAGCCGATCTTCACCACTGACTTCGTCCGCGAACGCGCGGAAATCGCCTGGGGCCGTGGCAAAACCAAAGTGGTCATCGAAGCCGCGCTGGACCTGGGTCACGTCGTGGTCGGCAAGCAGAAAGAAGAAATCTGCGAGCTGGAACTGGAACTGCGCGAAGGCGAGCCGGCCGCGTTGCTGGAACTGGCCGCCGAGCTGGCCGAGAAACTGGCCCTGATGCCATGCGACATCAGCAAGGCCGAGCGCGGTTATCGCCTATACGACGCCCACAGTTATTCGTTGAGCCTGCCGGCACCGCAGATCAGCGCCGAAACGCCGCTGGACGACGCGTTCGCCGCACTGAGCTGGCATTTGCTGGGCAGCAGCCAGCGTCTGGCCGAGCAGTATCGCTTCAACGGTCACTGGCGCCTGCTGCAGGACTGGGTCGAAAACCTCGCGGAAATGCGCGCGCTGATCAGCAGCCTGGGCCAGGCCGCTCCGCGTCAGTCGACCCACGATCTGCGAATCGCGCTCGATGCCTTGCTGGAGGACTGGCGCCCGCTGGTCCAGGCCGGCCTGGACGATGAAGACGTGCGCAAGGCCGCACCCGAGCAGTTCCTCGAAGAACTCGAAGACCCGCGCTGGGGCCTGTTCTCCCTGACCACCTCGCGCTGGTTGCTGGCCCGCACCTGGGCCGCCGATCGCAACACCCGTGGCAATCGCCAGGGCGCTGCGCAACTGGGCAGCTGGTTGCCGCGCCTGCTGGGCGAAGAAGCCAACTCGCTGCAATTGCAGCGCTACCAGCAACAGCCAGAAGACCTGGCCGAGCAACTGCCGCGCATCGAACGCATCCAGGTCTGGCTGCACCATGCGCGTAGCGTGCTGGAGATCCCGGAAATGGATCGACTGTACGGTGAGCTGAACAAGCTGGCACAACTGGCCAACGAATCGATCACCGACGAAGTCCTGGATGCGCGCAAGCAGCAGGCGATTGCGGTGTATCAGAACCGCGCCTGGAAAATGCTGTTGCGTCTGTAATACCTTGTGGCGGGGGGGGGGGGGGGCCCCCCCCCCAAACCCGCCGCGAACACAGCAGGCGCCACCCCCAACATGCGGGTCGGGGGATTAAGCGCGCACACACCCAG
>NZ_JBGLYV010000060.1:0-39886 GCF_047304225.1 Pseudomonas sp. Pseusp3
CAGGGGCAAGAGCCCTTGGTTACTTGGGGCCGGGCGGCGCTCCGCTCTTCCAAGTAACCCGCCGTAAGGGCGGAACCCTAAGTGGCCGTGACCGCAGAAACGGATATGTACGCAAAAAAAAACCCGCCAACCGTAACCGGTTCAGCGGGCTTTCTTTTATACGGGTCAGCTAACCCAAACACCCCACCTCAACGGCAGGACATCCGAATCACAGAGCCATATCACTCGCAGCATTAGCCTTCGGCGCTTTTACAGCCGTGTCGACCGTCACTGGCTTCACAGCCGGCGCGATCACCGCTGGTGGCGGAGTCAGCTCCAGCACCTTGGCGGTATAAGCCCACTCTTCAGCGACTTTCTCCGGGCTGGCGTTCAGCTGGGTGCCGTAGCTCGGCACGATCTGGTGCAGTTTTGCCTGCCAGTCAGGAGTCGCAACCTTGTCCTTGAACACTTTCTGCAGCACGGTCAGCATGATCGGCGCAGCGGTCGAAGCGCCTGGGGAGGCACCCAGCAGGCCGGCAATACTGCCGTCTTGCGAAGCAACGATCTCGGTGCCCAGTTTCAGCACGCCACCGGCCGCTTCATCACGCTTGATGATCTGCACGCGCTGGCCGGCTTGCCACAGGCGCCAGTCTTCAGCCTTGGCGTTCGGGAAGTATTCTTTCAGGGCGTTCATGCGGTCTTCGTCAGACAGCATCAACTGGCCTGCAAGGTACTCGACCAGCGGGTATTCCTTGATGCCGACCTTGGTCATTGGCCACACGTTGTGCGTGGTCGTGGTGGTCAGCAGGTCCAGGTACGAACCTTCTTTCAGGAACTTGGTGCTGAAGGTCGCGAATGGGCCAAACAGGATCACGCGCTTGCCGTCCAGCACGCGGGTGTCCAGGTGCGGAACCGACATCGGCGGAGCGCCTACCGAAGCCTTGCCGTAGGCCTTGGCCAGGTGTTGCTCGGCGATGGTCGGGTTCTCGGTCACCAGGAACGAGCCGCCTACCGGGAAGCCTGCGTATTCCCTGGCTTCCGGAATGCCGGACTTCTGCAGCAGGTGCAGGGCACCGCCGCCGGCGCCGATGAACACGAATTTCGCGTCGGTTTCGGTCTTGCTGCCGTCTTTCAGGTTCTTGTAGCTGACGCGCCAGCTGCCGTCTTCGTTCCTGGTGATGTCCTGCACTTCGCTGGACAGCTTCAAGTCGAATTTAGGCGTGGTCTGCAGGTGTGCAACGAACTGACGCGTGATTTCGCCGAAGTTCATGTCGGTGCCGATCGGGCTCCAGGTGGCCGCGATTTTCTGGTTCGGGTCACGCCCTTCCATCATCAGCGGTACCCACTGCTTGATCACGGCCGGGTCTTCGGAATACTGCATGCCGGCGAACAGCGGGCTCGCCTGCAGGGCTTCGTAGCGTTTTTTCAGGAACTTGATGTTGTCATCGCCCCACACGAAACTCATGTGCGGAGTGGAGTTGATGAACGAACGCGGGTTCTTCAGCACGCCTTGCTGAACCTGCCAGGCCCAGAACTGACGGGAGATCTGGAACGCTTCGTTGATTTCAACGGCCTTCTGGATCGAGACCTTGCCGTTCTCGTCTTCCGGGGTGTAGTTCAGCTCGGCCAGGGCGGAGTGACCGGTACCGGCGTTGTTCCAGCCGTTGGAGCTTTCCTGGGCGACGCCGTCGAGGCGCTCGACCATTTCCATCGACATGCCGGGTTCCAGCTCATTGAGCCACACACCCAGGGTCGCGCTCATGATGCCGCCGCCAATCAGCAGTACATCGACTTTCTTTGCCTCTTCTGCGTGGACGGAAGTCATCCCCATCGACAACGCCAGCCCCAGCAGGGCCGTGTTCACTTTCTTAAACATCTGTAGCACCTATGATAAAACGCCATCCGCCCTTCCATCCTCACGCGCACAGCCCCATGTTTCACGGCAGTCACGGGTGCGGCACTCAAGGATTGCAGGGTGGGCACACAAGGCCGACGAACCGCGTCGACCCCCGTTTAATGTCCCTTCTGAACTGACTTTTTATCTTTATTGGCTTCAGCTACTTGAGCGACAGTGATTCTGCCGGCACGTCTCGAGGACACGCCGACCGAACAGGTCAAACCAAGTGGGCGCGAAGAATATCACGACAAGGCTTACCCGCGCGTCTGTTCCCGACTCTGTAGGAGCTGGCTTGCCAGCGATGGCGGCCTTGAGTGTTGTATCGCATCAGAGGCCGCCATCACCGGCAAGCCGGCTCCTACAGGTTCCGGTGCACGAGGTTACGGCGGATCGGCGACTATACTCAGTGGTCTTCAGATGAGCAGGTGAGGACAAGTCATGAGCGACAAAGACGATCTGCGCAAGTACTCCTCTCAAGTGATCGATGGCGTGGAAGCCGCCCCCGCACGCGCCATGTTGCGGGCCGTGGGCTTTACCGATGCAGACTTCAGCAAGCCGCAGGTCGGCATCGCCTCGACCTGGGCCATGGTCACCCCCTGCAACATGCACATCGACAAGCTGGCGCTCGAAGCCGAAAAAGGCGCGAATGCCGCGGGCGCCAAGGGCGTGATCTTCAACACCATCACCATTTCCGACGGCATCGCCAACGGCACCGAAGGCATGAAGTATTCGCTGGTGTCCCGCGAGGTGATCGCCGACTCCATTGAAGTGGTCACCGGTTGCGAGGGTTTCGACGGCCTGGTGACCATCGGCGGTTGCGACAAGAACATGCCGGGGTGCCTGATCGGCATGGCGCGGCTCAATCGCCCGTCGATCTTTGTCTATGGCGGCACCATCCAGCCGGGGGCCGGTCATACCGACATCATTTCCGTGTTCGAGGCCGTGGGCCAGCACGCGCGGGGCGACATCAACGAGATTCAGGTCAAGCAGATCGAGGAAGTGGCGATTCCCGGTCCCGGTTCCTGTGGCGGCATGTACACCGCCAACACCATGGCCTCGGCCATTGAGGCATTGGGCATGAGCCTGCCCGGCTCCAGCTCCCAGGACGCCATCGGCGCCGACAAGGCATCGGACAGCTACCGGGCCGGCCAGCAGGTCATGGAGTTGCTCAAGCTCGACCTCAAACCCCGCGACATCATGACCCGCAAAGCCTTCGAGAATGCCATCCGCGTGGTGATCGCCCTCGCCGGCTCGACCAACGCCGTGCTGCATTTGCTGGCCATGGCCAATGCGGTGGATGTCGAACTGACCCTGGATGACTTCGTCGAGCTGGGCAAGATTTCCCCGGTGGTCGCCGACCTGCGCCCCAGTGGCAAATACATGATGAGCGAGCTGGTGGCCATCGGCGGTATTCAACCGCTGATGAAGCGCATGCTCGATGCCGGCATGCTGCACGGCGATGTGCTGACCGTCACCGGCCAGACCCTGGCGGAAAACCTGGCAAACGTGCCCGATTACCCGGCCGGCCAGGACGTGATCCGGCCTTTCGACCAGCCGATCAAAAAGGATTCCCACCTGGTCATTCTGCGCGGCAACCTCTCGCCCAACGGCGCCGTGGCCAAGATCACCGGCAAGGAAGGCCTGCGTTTTGAAGGCACGGCCCGGGTCTATCACGGTGAGGAAGGTGCGCTGGCCGGCATCCTCAATGGCGAGGTACAGCCCGGCGAAGTGATCGTGATCCGCTACGAAGGCCCCAAGGGTGGGCCGGGCATGCGCGAAATGCTCTCGCCGACCTCGGCGGTCATGGGCAAGGGCCTGGGCAAGGATGTGGCGCTGATCACCGACGGGCGTTTTTCCGGCGGCTCCCACGGTTTCGTGGTCGGCCACATCACGCCGGAAGCCTTCGAAGGCGGACCGATTGCGCTGGTCGAAAATGGCGACAGGATCATCATCGATGCGCAAACCCGGCAGATTACCGTGGACGTCTCCGAGGCTGTGCTGGCCGAGCGCAAGTCGCGTTGGGTGCCGCCGCCCGCCAAGTACACACGGGGGGTGCTGGCCAAGTATGCGAAGACGGTGTCCAGTGCTTCGGAGGGGGCTGTGACGGACAAATACCTGTAGCCCGTAGTTTTGCGTTGTATGGTCTGCCGCCTTCGCGAGCAAGCCCGCTCCCACATTAGGCCGCGATCAAATGTGGGAGCGGGCTTGCTCGCGAAGGCGTCTTGTCAGGCAACCTCTACCTCAAAGCCTGAACCGATCCACCGACTGCGCCAACTGCCCCGCCAGGCTCGACAACTCATCGGTGGTCGAAGCCGTCTGCCCGATCACCTTGCTGTTGCCTTGCGACATGCCGGCAATCATCTCCACCTGATGGGCGATCTCGTTGCTGGCCAGGCTTTGCTCGCCGATGGTGCGGCTGATGTCATTGACCAGTTGCGTGGTGTTGAGCGTGGCATCGAGGATTTCACGAATGGCGCGCTCGACATCGGCCGTCACCGCCATGCCTTTGTCGACCTGGGCCACGCCCTCCTCCATGCTGATCACCGCCTCGCGGGTGCTTTGCTGGATGCGTGCGACCATGCTGGCGATTTCCTGGGTGGAAGCGCTGGTGCGCCCCGCCAGGCTGCGGACCTCATCGGCCACCACGGCAAAACCACGGCCCTGCTCGCCGGCACGGGCGGCTTCGATGGCGGCGTTCAGGGCCAACAGGTTGGTCTGGTCAGCGATGCCCTTGATCACCTGAATGATGTTAAAGATCCCCTCGGACTCTTTGTCCAGCGTGCGGATCACCTGCGCCGAGTGCTGCGCCGAACGCGCGATGCCGTCCATGTCGCTGACCACTTGGTGGATCACCCGGCCACCGTCCTTGGCCAGCGCCTCGGCCTGATTGGCCATGTTCAGCGCCCGCTCGGCATGCCGGGTGATTTCCTCGATGCTCGCCGTCATTTCGCTGGCGGCCGCGGCCATGGTGCTGGCCGCCGCGCTTTGCTGCTGGCTGCTGCCGGCCACCTCATGGCAACCGTTGCTCAGTTGCGCGCTCATGCCACTGACACCGTGGGCGTTGCTGCGCACCACCTCGATCATGCCGCGCAAATCCCGCTGCATGGTTGCCAGGCTACGAATCAATGCGCTGGCTTCGTCCTTGCGGGTGGGCTCGACAATCGGCTCGCCGAGGTTGCCATGGGCGATGCTCTGGGCAATGCGACTGGCGGTTTGCAGCGGGCCCATGATGCTCAGGATCGCCGAACGCCCCAGGGCCAACAGCAGCAACAAACCGGCGATCAGCATGCCGCCGAGGGTCAGGTTGGCGTTGCTGATGACTTGCGCCGTGCCCTGGCTGGTCTGTTGCGTATTGCTTTCGATCAACTCGCTGAGAGCCTCCATCTGGTCTTCCAGCTGGCTGAAGGCGTTGTTGAAGGTGCCCAGCTGCTGTTGTGCCGCTTCCGGGTTTTCCAGCGCCAGCCCGGCGATGCGCTCGGCGGCACTGATGTAGGTGTCGAGGCTCGGCTTGATCTTGTTCAGGCCGGCCTTAATGGTGTCGTGGACCGGCAGCTTGAGGTTTTCCCCGAGCACTTCGCGAAAGCGTTGGGCGTGCTCTTCGATGGAACTGCGCACCTCGGCCTTGCTGCTGGTGCTTTTGTTCAAGCCCACCAACATGGCCGACAACACGTCGGCGCGCAACGCGTCGTGCATCATGTCGCCTTCCAGGTGATTGCGCAGCGCGGCCATGCTGACGTTGTTGTCGTCCACGGCCTCGGCCATCCGGGTGTTTCCCAGATAACTGACCAGGCTCATGATCAACGCAGTGAGCAATCCGGTGCCGATCAACAATATTAAACGCAGTTTTATGGACACTCTGTGGTTCCTCTCTGGCACGTTTGGCGACGGGGTTTGCCCCGCGCGGGTGGCACGCTTCAAGAGGGTATCGACGGGTTCGAGCAGTAGTTGAAGCCTATTCCCACAGATTGCTTTTTTTACGACACGCGGTCGTCAGCGGCTGTTTTTGCGCCATGCCGCGCAGGGACACCAGAAACAGGCTGACCAATGCACCGGCGAGCGCGATGGCCATGTCCTTTTGCGAGTCCCAGGGGTCGTTTTGTGCGCCGACGAAGGCGTTCGCCGTGTCATTGCCCAGAAAGGCACCGCCGATCCACTCCACCAGTTCATACATGGCGGAGGTCGACAGCATGATGTTCAGGGTCACGAAAAACAGCCAGAACCCGCGTAGCGGGGTCAGGCGCAACAACACTTCGCGCACCGGATAAGCCAGCAGCAGTCCGTAGCTCAGATGCACCAGTCGGTCGTAGTGATTGCGGTGAACGCCTGACGCCTGCTCGAAACTGAAACCCAACCACGCCGAAGACCAGCGTTCGTAAGGCACCAGGGAATAGGTGTAGTGGGCACCCAACTCATGCACGCACAGAAACGCAAACACCAGCGTGATGGATGTCGCCGACAAACGGAACCGCCGCGAAACCGCCACCAGCGTGCCCACCAGCAACAGCACCAGCAGGTTTTCCAGCGCCCAGTCCACCCGGCTGCGGGGAGCAAAACCCGACACCACGACGATCACCAGAAACACCATGAGCAACGTCAGGTCGTGCCGTAAACGCGGGTCAGGCTGCATGGTGCAATACCTCGAAGTCAGGGCATCGCCCTTTTAACTTCGAGGCATGGCCGCAGGGCAAGTTCGCTTTTTCCCTCCATCGCATGATAGGTTGTACGATGACTGACGAATACTCGAGCAGTCATAGCGCCATCCCTACAACAACAAGGAAACACCCATGAAAAAAACAACAGTGCTGATTGGTTTTCTGTGCCTGTTCAGCGGCTACGTCGCCGCCACCCCGGCTGCCGCGGACAAAGACGTCGCCCAGGCTGTCGACCACCTGACCCAGGCCATGCTGCACAAAGACATCCCGGAGCTGAACGCCTTGACCGCCGAGAACCTGACCTACGGGCACTCCAGCGGCAAGATCCAGGACAAGCAGGCATTCATCGCCGACATCGAAACCGGCAAGAGCGCCTTCAAGACCCTGGAGATGCAAAACCAGACCATCACCGTCTCGGGCGATGTCGCGCTGGTCCGCCACCACTTCTCGGCGCAAGCGCTCAAAGGTACCGAAGTGGTGCCAACCGAAATCGAGAACCTGCAGATCTGGCAAAAGCAGAACGGCAAATGGCTGTTGGTGGGACGGCAGGCGTACAAGTTCTGATGCACGCGTAAGGCAACCACAAAACCTGTGGGAGCGGGCTTGCTCGCGAAGGCGGAGTGTCAGTCAACCTCCCTGCTGGATGCGCCGGCCTCTTCGCGGGCAAGCCCGCTCCCACAAAGGGAATAGGCGGTGGTCAACTGCCCTTCCACTCCCGTGGGCTGAGCCCGGTCTTGCGCCGAAACGCCCGGGCCAGTGCCGAGGGGCTCTCGTAACCAACCTCCTCGGCAATCAGCGCAATCGGCCGGCCCTCGCGCAAGCGTTTCTGCGCCAGGCTGATGCGCCAGCTCACCAGGTAATCTACCGGCGTCTGCCCGACCACCCGGCGAAAGTGTTCGGCGAAACTGGCCCGCGACATGTTGGCGGCGACCGAGAGTTCGGCCACGCTCCAGGCCTTGGCCGGGGTTTGATGCATCAGGCTCAGAGGGCGCGCCAGGCGCGCATCGGCGAGGCCGGCCATCATGCCCGGTTGCTGGCCACCGGTACTCAGAATGTGCCGCAGCAACAGAATCACCAGCAGTTCAAACAACCGGTCCATTACCGCCTCACGCCCGCATGTACCGTCAAACGCCTCGTTGAACAGCCATTCCAGGGTCCCGGCCATCGCCGGGATTTCATCGAGCTTAAGCACCAGGTAATCAGGCAGTGCCGCCGCCAGGGCATTGCCCGCACCGCCGTCGAAATCCAGGGTCGCGCAGACCAGTTGCGTGCCGGACGCTTCTGAAGCGAGCAGGCGATGCCGATAGGGCCGAGGAAAAAAGATCAGGGTCGGTTCGGTCAGTTGCAGATCCGGCTGATCACCCAACCTGAGCAGCAACTCACCCGCCTGAAGCAGGTGCAAATGACCGCCGGCCTGTTGGCCGTCGAAGGCGGCGGTACCGCAAAACGTACCGCTATGGAACGTGCCGGCATTGACGCCAAAGTGTGTGAGCAACGTGGACAAGCGATCCATGACAAGGCTCCCGAGGGCAGTTCTGGACGATCTGTCGCATATCCTCGACGATTTGCACCCAACAAGCCAGACACTCTCCCTAACATCAGCTCCGTACCCAGCGCATTCCGCGCTTCACACCACGGAGTATCACCATGAGCCGCATTGCCCCGATCAGCCTGGAACACGCCACCGACGCCACCCGCCCGCTGCTGGAAGGCGTGCAGAAGAAAATCGGCTTTTTGCCCAACGTCTTCAAGGTACTGGCCCACGCCCCGGCGGTGTTGGCCTCGTACCTGCAAAACTCCGCCGCACTGGGCAAGACGTCCTTGAGTGCCACGGAAAAAGAAGCGGTGTTCCTCGCCACTTCCCAGGTCAACGGCTGCGACTACTGCCTGGCGGCTCACACGCTGTTCGCCGGCAAGGCCGGGTTGTCAGGCCAGGACATCCTCAGCGCGCGTCAGGGGGAACTCAATGCCTATGCCACCCTCGCCCGCCAGGTCACCGAAAGCCGTGGCCACCTGACGGTCGAGCAGATCGCCGCAGCCCGTGCTGCCGGTATCGGCGACGGCAAGATCATTGAAGTGATCGCCCACGTGGCTGCGCAGACGCTGACCAACTACCTGAACAACGTTGTGCTGACCGACATCGACTTCCCGGCTATCGACGCCTGAATGACTTGAGCGACGGAGAATCCACCATGAATACCGTGACCTTGTACACCACCGACACCTGCCCTTATTGCCGCAACGCCAAGGCGTTGCTCGCCAGCAAAGGCGCGGTAATGGAAGAAATCAACATCCAGAGCGAGCCCGGAAAGTTCGAAGAAATGCTCAGCCGCAGCAACCGCCGCAGCGTGCCGCAGATTTTCATCGGCGACACGCACATCGGCGGTTTCGACGACCTGGCCAGACTGGATCGTCAGGGTGGGTTGATGTCGATGCTGGCCTGACCAGGTCAGGTATTGGTTTTCAGCTTGGTCCACAAACGCGTGCTCAGACGTGCGATGGCCGCGGGCAAGTCTTCGACGGTGAACAGCTTGTCCATCACGGTTTTCGGCGGGTAAATCGCCAGGTCCTGCTTCACCGCCGGGTCGACATAGGCATCCGCCGCGCTGTTGGGGTTGGCGTAGTGGATGCTGTTGCTGATGTTGGCGATCACCTTCGGCTGCAGCAGGTAGTTCATGTAGGCGTAGCCGTTGTGCTCATGGGGCGCGCTCTTGGGCATGACCACCATGTCGAGCCACAGCGTGGAACCTTCGTCCGGGATCGAGTAGGCAATATCGATCCCGTTTTTGGCTTCCCTGGCGCTGGCGGCGGCCTGCACGATGTCGCCGTTGAAACCGATCACCGCGCAGACATTGCCGTTGGCCAGGTCGCTGATGTACTTGGACGCATGGAAATACTGCACGTACGGGCGGATCTTCAGCAGGGCCTGCTCGGCTTTCTTGTAATCGGCGGGCTCATGGCTGTGGGGTGGCAAGCCCAGGTAATTGAGGGTAATCGGAAGGATCTGCGTCGGGTTGTCGATGATCGCCACACCGCACTCGCTGAGTTTCCTGATGTTGTTCTCGTCGAAGAACAGGTTCCAGGAATGGGTGACATCGGTGTTGCCGAAGATCGCCTTGATCTTCTCGACGTTGTAACCGATACCCGCCGTGCCCCACATGTAAGGGAAGCCGTACTGGTTACCCGGGTCGTTGACCTCGAGTTTCTTCATCAACGCCGGGTCAAGGTTCTTCCAGTCGGGCAACTGACTCTTGTCGAGCTTCTGGATGGCCCCGGCCTTGATCAGGCGCGACAGGAAGTGGTTCGACGGGCTGACCACGTCATAACCGGTGTTGCCGGTCATCAACTTCGACTCCAGCACTTCGTTGCTGTCGTGGATGTCGTAGGTCGCCTTGATCCCGGTTGCCTTGGTGAAGCTGGGCAAGGTGTCGTCGGCGATGTAGCCGTTCCAGTTGGAAATGTTGACGGTTTCGTCTGCATAGGTCGAGGCGGAAAAGGTCGAGATCAGGGCCACAAGGGAAAGCGTATTGACGCGCATGTTGAATCACCTTCGATGGGAAGTGCTTTTGTTCTTGTCGTTAAACGGGTGTGTTCATATTTCGCTTCTGGCCCGGACCGCTTCCACGCGCATACGCAGCATGGCACCGATATCGAGCAACGGCTTGGGCGGCAGCCAGCCGGGCTGCGCCCGTTGGATGACCGAGTGCAGCAGCGGCGATTCGCGACCCGAGGCCCACTCCGCCAGCAAGCGGCCCCACAGCGTGCCCCGGGCCACGCCGGAGCCATTGCACCCGGCCACGGCAAAAACGCCCTCCTCGACCTTGGCGAAATACGCTTGCCCGGAGCGCGAAGCGCTGAGATGGCCGGTCCAGGTGTATTCGATGTCCTGCTCACCGAGCATCGGGAACCGCCGCTGCAACCCCAGCACATGGTGCTGGCGGCGGCTCGACAATTCGCCCAGGGACAGATCCCGGGCGCGGTATTCCGCAGTGTTGCGGATCATCACCCGGCGATCCGGCGTCAGGCGCACCGTGGCGCCCAACGGGCGGGTCGACAGCACGCCCCAGGACGCGGGCGCACCCATGGCCTGAAACTCTTGATCGCTGAGCGGTCGCGTGAGGCTGGCGCTGAGCTCCATGGCAAATGTGCCGCTGTCTTCGATACCCGCCCGAGGCACAAAGGCGTTCAGACAGACCAGTACTTGCCTTGCCTCGACGCAGCCGTTTTGGCTACGGGCGCGAATTCGGCCATCGCCCAGGCGCTCAAGGCCGGTGATGTCGGTGTTTTCACAGACCGTCACTGTCTGCGGCAAGGCCTCGAGCAAGCCCCTGACGTACTTCGCCGGTTGCAGCAGCGCATTGCCGTTACCGCACCAGATCGCGGCGCGGTAGTGCCGGCTGCCGAGTTTCTCGATCAATGCCTGGCCCTGCAGAAAATGCGCGCTGGCGCCAACGGCACGCAGGGTCTGCAGCTTGGCCTCGACGTGGGTCAGCTTGCGTGGATCGCTGACGGCGAAGAAATAACCCGATTCCCTGAAGTCGCACTCGATACCGTGGCGGGTAATCTGCTTGCGGACTTCGTCGGCGGCTGCGCGGCCGATGGCCGTATCCACTTGATACCCGGCGAATCCGGCACTACCCACCAGTTCGCCAGCGGCGGGATGCTCATGGGCCACCACAAAACCGGAGTTGCGCGCCGATGCCCCTTGCGCAGCCCGCTGGCGATCAACCACCACAATGCGGGCCTTGGGGTGCATTTGCGCCAGAGCGTGCGCCGCACTGAGGCCGGTAATGCCGCCACCGATCACCAGCCAGTCGGCTTGTTGCGTGCCTTTGAGCGGATCGCGCAACGGAGAACTCCCCGCTTGTGCAATCCAGCCACAGATATTTTCCATGCGTCACCTCAGGTTCTTGTTCTGCCGGCCGTCTCGATCCAAAACAACACTGCATGCAGGATTCGCATAAGTGGTTTTCGAGTACGGTGGCAATGACTAGAATCTAAAGGGTCAAAACACGGACAACCAACGTTATTAAATCATCGAGGCATTCTGAAAACGCATGGATAAAATTCGCCACGTGCCCTCGTTGCAGGGCTTGCAGGCCTTGGTCGAGGTCGCCGGGTCAGGCAGCTTCACCCAGGCGGCGCAAAAGCTCTGCCTGACCCAAAGCGCCGTGAGCCGACAGATCCAGCAGTTGGAGAGCCACTTCGGCGTACCGCTGTTTGTCAGGAGCAGCCGCAGCATTCAACTGACCGCGGAGGGTGAACAGGTACTGGCCAGCGCCCGCAGCATCCTTGAACAGCTACGGACCCTCGAAGAGCGGCTCGCGCCGCAGGAACGCCCGTTCCGCATCCGCATGCACGTGTCACTGGCGGTGCGCTGGCTGCTGCCCAGACTGAGCGATTTCTACCGGCATCACCCGGACGTATCCCTGGCAATCGAAACCGTGGCCACCGAAGTGGTTGAGCCGGCCAGTGACAGTGACGCCTATATTCTCTATCTGCCAGAGCCATCCACAGCGCCCGATTGCCTGACCCTGTTCGAGGAAGCCCTGGTGCCGGTGTGCGCGCCGGGCCTGGGCAACGCCGGTCGGCCGATGTCATCGCTGGAAGATTTATCGGGGTTCGCCCTGTTGCACCGCTCTTCCGACCAGCATGACTGGCAGGCCTGGCTGTTGGCCAACGGCGGCCTGTCGCTACAGGACTATCGGCATATCCCCTTCAACCTCGACGAACTGGCACTCGATGCCGCTGCGCGTGGCCTGGGGGTGGCGATGACCGACATGACCCTGGCAGGCGAATCGATTCAACGCGGCGAACTGGTGATTCCGTTCGGCGAACCGTTGAAGACCCGGGGGATCTATTCGCTGTGCCTGCAACCCTCGGCCGCCGCGCATCCGGCCTGCGGGGCGGTGATGCAGTGGTTCACCGCGCAAGCCACCACATGACCCTGTGGGAGCGGGCTTGCTCGCGAAGGCGTCGGGTCAGTTGACACTTATTTCACTGACACACCGCTTTCGCGAGCAAGCCCGCTCCCACAGGTATGCACTCGACTGACAGGCATTCATCGCCCTCAATCATCCTCATGCAACTTGATGCCGCGTTTATGCAACACATAGGGCACCACCAGCACCAGCAGCGTCAGGGCGAGGAAGAACGCCGAGATCGGTTGCGTGACGAACACCGTCCAGTCGCCCTGGCCAATGGACAAGGCGTTACGTAGTTGTTTCTCGGCCATCGGCCCCAGCAGCATGCCGACGATCACCGGGGCGACGGGGAAGTCGAACCGCCGCATCAGCACCCCGCCCCAGCCAATCGCCAACATCAGGATCAGGTCGAAGGATGAGTGGCGCATGCCATACACGCCGATGGTGGCGAACACGAGGATGCCGGCATTCAGGTACGGCCGGGGGATTTGCAGCAGTCTGACCCACAGTCCCACCAGCGGCAGGTTCAACACCAGCAGGATCACGTTGCCGATGTACAGCGAGGCCACCAGCGTCCAGACCAGGTCGGCGGAGGTTTCGAACAGCATCGGCCCCGGTTGCAGGTTGTAGTTCTGGAACGCGGCCAGCAGGATCGCAGCGGTAGCGGACGTCGGGATGCCCAGGGTCAGCAACGGCACCAGGGATCCGGTCGCGCTGGCGTTGTTGGCCGCTTCGGGGCCGGCGACACCTTCGATGGCGCCCTCGCCCTTGTTGGCGGAAAACTCCTTGGGGTAGCGGCTGAGCTTGCGCTCGGTGGAGTAGGACAAAAAGGTTGGAATCTCGGCGCCACCGGCCGGAATCGAACCAAACGGGAAACCGATCAGCGTGCCCCGAAGCCATGCGGGCACCGAGCGTTTCCAGTCCGCGCGGGTCATCCACAACGAAGTCAGGCGGTGCCGTCCTTCGTTTGATTCCCCTTGATAGAGCAGGCTGTACAAGGCCTCGCCAACCGCGAACAACCCGACCGCCACCAGCACCACCTCGATACCGTCCACCAGTTCGGGCACGCCGAGGGTGTAGCGGGCAATGCCCGAGGTCGAGTCCAGGCCGATCAGCCCGATGGTCAGCCCGACGCCGAGCGAAGCAAACCCTCGGAGCATGGAAGCGCCAAGCACCGCCGACACGGTGGTGAACGACAGCACCAGGATCGCGAAATATTCGGTCGGGCCGAAATTCAGTGCCAGCCTGGCGACGATGGGTGCAAACAGTGTCAGCAAAATCGTCGCGATGGTCCCAGCGACGAATGAACCTATCGCCGCCGTTGCCAACGCAGGTCCCGCCCGACCGTTGCGCGCCATCAGGTTGCCTTCCAGGGCCGTGACCATCGAAGACGATTCACCGGGGGTGTTGAGCAGGATCGAGGTGGTGGAGCCACCGAACTGTGCGCCGTAATAAATCCCGGCGAACATGATCAGCGCACCGGTCGGGTCGACCTTGGCGGTGATCGGCAACAGCAGTGCCACCGTCAGCGCCGGACCGATCCCCGGCAACACGCCGATGGCGGTGCCGAGCAGGCAGCCGATGAACCCCCACATCAGGTTGATCGGCGTCAGCGCCGCTGAAAACCCCATCATCAGGCTTGAAAGAATGTCCACGGTGTCGATCTCCTCTCACAGCCAGATGTTGATCAGCGATGGCAGGGAAACCCCCAGCCCGGCGTTGAACAGCCAGTAGATCGGCAGGGTCAAGGCAATGCCGATGGCCAGGTCCCGCACCGGATGACGACTGCCAAACCCCCGCGCCGAACAGGCGAACAGCAGCCCGGCGGCCAGCACAAAGCCGATGAGGTTGATCAGCACCGCCACCCCAACCAACCCGCCAGTGACCCAGGCGGCCCCGGATTTTCCGCCAGGGATCACACCATTGCCGCTGTCCAGTTCGCGAAAACCGCCGGTTAGCGCCTGATAACTCAGCAGCAGGCCCACCACGCCGAGAAAGCCGGCGACGATCCAGGGATAGACGTAAGCCGGCAGAATCACGAAGCCCATCTCGGGCGGAAAGCGGTTGGCTCCCTCGGCCAGCAAGGCGCTGAGGGCGATCAGTCCAAGGCCGATCGCCAATTGCGTCGGCACGATTGCGCGTGACCCGGCCATCTCAAAGCAGCCCGACCTTGACCAGCATCGCCCGCAGACGCACGTGCTCTTCGTCGACGAATTTGCCGAAGTCATCACCGGTCAGCACGCTCTCGGTCCAGGCATTGGTTTTGATGTTCTCTTGCCAGACTTTGCTTTTGCTGGCGGCCACAACCGCGTCGGTCACTTCTTTACGCTGCTCGGCTGTGAGGTTCGCAGCACCGTAGACACCACGCCAATTGCCGATGATCACGTCGTAGCCGCTTTCCTTGAGGGTCGGCGCATCGATCCCCGGGACACGCTCGGGCGCACCGATGGCCAGCACCCGGATCTGGCCGGCCTTGATGTATTGACCCAGTTCGGCGTAGCCCCCGGTGAGCACCTTGATCTGGCCGCCCAGGGTCTGGGCGACGATTTCACCCCCACCGCCGGTGGCGATGTAATTGACCTTGTTGACCGGGACATCCAGTTTGCCCGCCAGCTCGGCGATGCCGATGTGGTCGATCGACCCCTTGGAACCACCGCCAAAAGTGACGCTAGTGGGCTTTTCCTTGAAGTCCTTGATCAGGTCATCGAGGGTCTTGTATGGCGAATCCTTGCGCACGGCAATCACGTTGTATTCGGTAAACAGGCGCGCAATCGGCGTCACATCCTTCAGGCTGATCTGCGGTTTGTTCTGTTCGATGCCCGCGACCATGATCGCGCCAACCACCAGCAATGCGTTCGGGTCACCCTTGGTGCTGTTGGCAAACTGTGCCAGCCCCAGGGTCCCACCGGCCCCGCCCTTGTTCTCGAAGGTCACGGCCTTGGCCGTATTGGCTTCGAGCATGGCCTTGCCCAGTACCCGGGCGGTCTGGTCGTAACCACCGCCCACGGAGCCCGGGGCCATGAATTTCACGGTATCCAGCGCGAAGGCTGGTGCGACCAGCACGGCAGCGGTCAAACCGGCGGCCATGCAGCGACTCAAACGTTGGATCAAAGCGGACATGGGCATCTCCTGATTGCATTGTTTTTATAGGTGCCGTTTGCCCATCGACGTACTCGATGAACATCGGCCTGCGAACAAGCTTAGGCCATGGATCCGTGGGTCGGTCCGTTTTGCTGAAACCACTTTCCAATGTCGCTGCTGCCCCTTGTGGGAGCGGGCTTGCTCACGAAGAGGCCATCACATTCAACATTGATGTTGGCTGATACACCGCCTTCGCGAGCAAGCCCGCTCCCACAGGGTCCCGGGTGCTCCCGCCATCCTTTCATTACAACTTTGTCATCAAGCTGTTGGTCGGCTGTCCGGATCGCCTCGTTAACCTGAACTCACTGTCAGGCCAACCACCGGCAGCCACCCTGCCCTTGTAGAGAGAGATTCGTCATGAAAATGTTGATCCTTGGTTTTGCCGCCCTGCTCGCCACCGGTTCGGCGTTTGCCGCAACTCAATCCACTTCACCCGTCATCCACGACAAGGACGGTTTTTATGTGGACGTGGATGTCGCCAAAGTGCTGTCCATGACCGACCTCAATGGCAAGTGCGGCATCGTGCCGGCGCAGTTCAATTACCTCGACCACCAGGGGCGCGAGCACCAGCTGGACTATCAGGTCCAGGGCGTGAATTGCATTGGCGAGAACTGATCGGATGCCTGTATCGACGATTGATCGGGCTACACTTGCGCCACTGGCTTGCCCCTGTAGCCCGACCGAATCAGGCAGACTTTCATGAACATCCTCGTAGTCGAAGACGAACCCAAGGCCGGCAATTACCTGCTCAACGGCCTGCAGGAACTCGGATACACCGTGAGCCTGGCGCGCGACGGCGTCGATGGTTTGCACCTGGCCCTTGAGCACGATTTCGATGTGATCGTACTGGACGTCATGATGCCGAAGATGGATGGCTGGGAAGTCCTGCGTCGCTTGCGCAAGGAAGCCGACACACCGGTGTTGTTCCTCACCGCCCGGGATGACATCGCCGACCGCATCAAAGGCCTGGAACTTGGCGCCGACGATTACCTGATCAAACCGTTTTCCTTCGCTGAACTGGTGGCACGCCTGCGCACCCTGACCCGGCGCGGCCCTACCCGGGAAGAGGAGCACCTGCACGTCGACGACCTGCAGATCGACGTGCTCAAGCGACGCGTCAGCCGCGCCGGCAATCGCATCACCCTGACCAACAAGGAATTTGCCCTGCTGCACCTGTTCGCCACGCATCAGGGCGAAGTGCTGTCACGCTCGATGATCGCCTCGCGGGTCTGGGACATGAATTTCGACAGCGACACCAATGTCGTCGATGTCGCGGTGCGCCGCCTGCGCCTGAAAATCGATGATCCGTTCCCGCTCAAGTTGATCCACAGCGTGCGCGGCATCGGCTACCGCTTCGACACTCAACCCTGAATACCGCCATGAATGCGATGACACCGCTGCAATCCGCTTCCCGCCTCAGTCACTCCCTGACCTTGCGTCTGGCGCTGGTGTTTGCCCTGCTGGCGTTTGTCTCGCTGGCGCTGTTGGGTGTCGCGCTGTACCGCGACCTGGAGCGCGAGTTGATCCGTCGCGACGACATTGCCCTGATCACCCGCATCGACCAGTTGCGAACCTTCCTCAACGACAGCAATACCCTGGACCTGATCAAGGCCAAGCCGGCGCTGTTCCAGAACATGATGGGCAACCGCGAGGCCCTGCTGACCATCGGCACCCCAGGCCAACCGCCGTTGCTGGTGGTCAACCCGGGCAACCTGAAAATGCCGGTGCTGACCCCGGTGGCGATGGATCATCGCCTGACCCTGAATGACGTGCAGCACTTGCCCAACGTCAATGGCGTGCCGTTTTCCGCCTTGGCGGCGACCATCGACTCGGGTGATCTGGGCAGCCTGCAAGTGGTGACAGGGCGCTTGATGACCGAACGCACCGCCGTGCTCGCCGACTACCGCTTCAACGTGTACCTGTTCGCCAGCGTCGCGGCGATTCTGCTGTCGCTGTCCGGTTATGTGCTGGTGCATCGTGGCCTGTTGCCCGTGCGGCGCCTGGCCCGTCACACCCAGAGCATCGACGTCGGCAACCTAAACGAACGCCTCGACAGCCAGGGCGCGCCACTGGAGCTGTTGCCGATGATCGACGCCTTCAACGCCATGCTCGACCGGCTGGACAAAGGCTTCATACAACTGGGCCAGGTGTCGACCGACATGGCCCACGAACTGCGCACGCCGATCAACAACCTGCTGGGTGAAACCCAGGTGGCCTTGCAGCAGAACCGCAGCACCGACGCCTATCAGCAACTGTTGGCCTCGAACGTCGAAGAACTTGAACGCCTGGCGCGCATGCTCGACAACATGCTGTTTCTGGCCCGCACCGATCCGCGCAGCGCCTTGCGCCAGCGTCAGGAACTGGATGCCGCCGACGAAATGCAACGCATGGCCGACTACTTCGAAGGCCCGGCGGGCGACGTTGGCATCTGCATCAATGCCCAGGGCAGCGGTCTGATCTGGGCCGAGCCCATGTTGCTGCGCCGTGCCCTGGCCAACCTGTGCGCCAACGCCATCAAGTACGGCGCCCCGCATTCCGAGCTGTGCATCCACGCCAACCCGACTGCCGACGGCATCCAGGTGCAAGTGCGCAACCACGGTCCGACCATCGCGCCGCACCATCTGCCACGGTTGTTCGAACGCTTCTACCGGGTCGATGAGTCCCGCGAACGCTCGTCCCAGTCCAATGGCCTGGGCCTGTCGATCGTGGCGACGATCATGCAACTGCACAACGGTGCCTGCCATGTCAGCAGTGCCGACGGCATCACCTGCTTCGAGCTGTTTTTCCCGGCGCGACAACAGCATGAGTAACGCCTGAACGAAAACCACCCGGGTCACTTGCGACAAAACTTCGCTCGAGGGTGCGTGTCATGGCCTAACCTCATTGGCTAAGTGATCAACAACCCGTCGAGCACGCCGATGTGCAACGTATTCAAGTCAATGATCTGCATCGCCTTCGCGCTTCTGGCGGCAAGCCCGGGCTGGCTGTTGGCGACACCCATGGCCGACGCCCTTACCCCCGCCGCCACCCCTGCGGTCATCAGCATCCCCGATAACGATCTGCTGGGGCTGCAAAACCAGTTGAACAGCCTCAAGCAGCAGGTTTCCCTGGCCACCAATTACACCCAACTGGAAAGCGCACAGGATCAGGTGCAAGTACTGATCCAGGATATTGATAGCCTGTCTGCATCGCTACTGCCCGGGCAGGCGCAGTTGCAGGCGCAACTCAACGTGCTGGGGCCCGTGCCCCTCGCCGAGAATGCACAGGTGACGTCTGCCATTACCACCCAGCGAGACACCCTCGGCGAGCAGAAAAACAGGATCGATAGCCAACTCAAAACCCTGGAAGCGCTGAAAAAAAGTGCCGCCGAGCTGATCACCCAGATAGCCAGTATTCGCCGCAGCCTGCTGGAAGCGGAAGTGACCCAGCAAACCACCAGTATCCTGAACCCGGTTTTCTGGTCACCTTTGTTCAATTTTCCGGCAGAAGACCGCCAGCGTTTCAGTGCCCTCATCGAGCAACTCGGGGCCACGCACCGGGCGGCCTGGCAACCCGGACAACGCGGGATCACGGCCGCACTGCTGATACTGGCCCTGGCCATCTGGACCGTTGGGCGACGGTTCGCCGGGCGGGGCCTGGCGTGGCTGTGCATCCATCGAATGCCTGAAGGCCGGTTGCGGCGCAGCTCCCTTGCATTGGCGTCGGTACTGGCGACGGTGCTGACCGCCGGCGCAGCCTTGCAATTGCTGCACTTTGCCGGGACCCGGCAACTGCCCTACACCCCGCTGCTGGCCGATCTGGCGCAGTATCTGGAAAAGCTGGCCTATACCTGCGTGCTGATCACCGGATTGAGCCGAGCACTGCTGTCGACCAAACATCCCTCATGGCGCCTGCCCGATATTGCCGATCCGGTGGCCCTGGCGATGGCGCCCTATCCAAGGTTGCTGGCAAGCCTGCTGCTGGTGCTGGTGACACTGGTGCAGATGAGTAATGTCACCGGCATGAGCGCCGAAGTGGTGTTGTTCGGTCGGGGCATCGTGGCGTTGGTCGCTGCCCTGGTGATCGGTGCGCTCCTGTTGCGCGTCAGCAAGACCCGCAGAGACCTGATCGTTGCCGGAGAAGCCCCCGAAGGTGTCACAACCTTTGCCGGCCTGATTTATGCGTTTACCGGCGCTGCCGTGGTGGGGTCGCTGTTCGCCCTGGTGATCGGCTACGTGACGATGGCCCGGTTCATCACCTATGAACTGGTCTGGATATTCATCATCTTCGCCGGTTTCTACCTGCTCACACAGGTTTACCAGGACACTTGCGATTACCTTTTTTCAGCCCGGCAACCCACCGGCAGGACCATCAAACAGCTGCTGGGCATCGGCAATCCGCGCCTGGAGCAGATCTGCACCGTATTGTCCGGGGCAGGACGCGCGATCCTGATACTGATTGGCCTCATTGCGTTGTTTGTCGGCGGGATCGGTACGACACTGGGGCAACTGGTCACCGGCACTGTGGCCGTACTCGGCGGTGAAGGGCTGCGCGCGCTGAACATCGTCCCGGACAACTTGATGCGTGCCGTCCTGACACTGATGATCGGTGTCTATCTGATCCGCACGTTACGCCGCTGGCTGGACAAGGAGTTCCTGCCGAAAACCGAGATGGACCCGGGCATGTGCGCCTCGCTCAGCACCCTGTTTGCCAATATCGGTTACGCATCGGTGGTGCTGCTGACGCTGTCGTCGCTGGGGATCAAGTGGACCAACCTGGCCTGGATCGTCAGTGCCTTGTCGGTCGGCATCGGCTTCGGCCTTCAGGAGATCGTGAAGAACTTCATCTCCGGCCTGATCCTGCTGACCGAGCGCCCGGTGAAAGTCGGCGACCTGATCAGCATCAGTGGTGTTGAAGGCGATATACGACGGATCAACGTGCGGGCCACGGAAATACAACTCGCCGACCGCTCGATCATGATCGTGCCTAACTCGCATCTCATTTCGCAGAACCTGCGCAACGTCACCCTCGGCGGCAGCGCCCAGGGCGTGGTGATACTCGAACTGATGTTCCCGCTGGACATCGACCCTGAGCAAGTACAGAACCTGCTCTACGACACCTTCACCGAACACGAATCCATTCTGGATAAACCGGTGCCATTTTTGCGCTTCAGCCAGCTGAAACCCGAAGGCATCACGTTGACTATCACCGGCTATGTCGGCAGTCCCCGCACGGTCGGCGCGATCAAAAGCCAGCTGCTGTTTGAAATTCTCAAGCGGCTGGGTGCCGCTGGCATTGAACTGGCGAAACCGCCTGCTGCGTGATATTCGATCACGCGGCAGGCGGTCGCTACATCAATGCGCGATGCACACCGACTTGAGCTCGGTGTACGCCTCGATCACCGCACGGCCGAACTCGCGGCCCATGCCCGATTGCTTGACGCCGCCGAACGGCATCGCCGGGTCGAGCAGCACGTGGGCATTGACCCACACGGTGCCGGCCTCGATGCGTGGCACCAGGTTCATGGCCTTGCCCAGGTCGTTGGTCCACAGGCTGGCGGCCAGGCCGTAGCGGTTGTCGTTGGCCAATTCGATCACGGCGTCTTCGTCGTCGAACGGCATCACGCCCAGCACCGGACCGAATACTTCTTCGCGGGCCACGGCCATGCTGTGGTCGATGTCCGCCAGGATGGTCGGCTGCACGAAGAAGCCGTCGCCTTGCAGCAACTCACCTCCCGTCACCACCCGCGCACCTTCCTTGCGGGCCAGTTCGATGTGCTTGAGTACGCTTTGCTGTTGCTTGCGCGACACCAGCGGGTTGATCGCCGCTTCGCAGTTCATGCCCGCGCCAATCGGCATCGCCGAGACGGCGGCCGCCAGGGCTTCGACAAACTGGTCATGGATCGAACGGTGCACATAGAAACGCGAGGCCGCTGCGCAGACCTGGCCGTTGTTCAGCAAGCCACCGAGGATCGCGCCTTGCACGGCTTTCTCGATGTCGGCATCGGCGAGCACGATCATCGGGTTCTTGCCACCCAGTTCCAGGGAGAAGCGCGTCATGTTCTCCATGCACGCCACGCCGACACTCTTGCCCACGGCGGTGGAACCGGTGAACGACACTTTGTTCACCAAAGGATGCTGGGTCAGCGCGCCGCCGACGGAAGCGCCACCCCCGGTGACCACGTTGAATACGCCGGCCGGGATGCCCGCTTCCAGCGCCAGTTCAGCCAGGCGCATGGCGGTCAACGGGGTTTCCATGGCCGGTTTGATGATCACGGTGCAGCCGGTGGCCAGGGCCGGCATCAGTTTCCAGGCCGCGATCAGCAGCGGGAAGTTCCACGGCACGATGCCGACCACCACACCCACCGGCTCACGCTTGGTGAAGGCAGTGAACTTCGCACCGGGTGGCAACGGGATCGACACATCGAAGGTCTGGCCTTCGATCTTGGTCGCCCAGCCGGACATGTAGCGCATGAATTCCACGGTGGCGTTCAGGTCCAGCGCGCGGGCCATGTTGATCGACTTGCCCTGGCTCAAGGTTTCCAGCTGCGCCAGTTCTTCGGCGTGCTCTTCGACCAGACGGGTGAAGTTCAGCAGGATGCGCTCACGGTCCGCCGGACGCAGGCCCGACCACACGCCAGACTTGAAGGCCTTGTGGGACGACTGCACGGCGCGCTCGACGATTTCCAGCGGTGCATCCAGGGTTTCGCACAGGGTTTGCCCGGTGGCCGGGTTGACCACGGCGATACTGTCGCCCTCGGCAAACACCCACTGGCCATCGATGAAGCAGCCGTGGCGACGTTCGAGGAATGCAGCAACCTGGGGCAGGATTTCAACGTTGCTCATAATTCACCTTTCATTCAGACGATGTGTTCAGGCGCAGATCCGGCCTGATCAGTGTTGTTCTTTGAGGAAGCATGCGACTGCCTGACGGTCGGCGGCGGAGGCCAGGCCCATGTACGGCATGTAAGTGCCCGGCACGTAGGCCTGGGGCTGGGTGATCAATTGCGTGATGTTCTCGGCTTGCCAGTCGACGTCCTTGTCGCGCATGGCCTGGGAGTAGCTGAAGCCCGGCAGCGAGCCGGACTTGCGTCCATACACACCGAACAGGTTCGGTCCCATCATGCCGGTCGTGCCCTTGGTCACCGCGTGGCAAACACTGCATTCAGTGGAGAACACTTCGGCACCACGGCGGGTATCCGGGGCGCATTCGGCGGCAGACACCGCCTGAACCAGAGTGAAGGACAGCAAGCCGATCAGGGGCAAACGCAGCGAAGTGAACATAAGAAACCGACCTTGAAAATCCGCGCACTCGCCGGCAGGCGAACGCCAACACTAATAATGCCGAGGCTGGGAGCTTCGGCAGGTTGTCAGGGATTGTCGGTGGTCGCCGGCCCGCAGGTTTTGCCCTGCGTGCCAGTTGTATTGGCCGGGCTGCCAAACCGGGGAATCTGGCATGCACAGCCAACTTATTGGCAAACAGGGAAAAGGGCAGGGAAAAGTCGGGCCTTAGTATCTAAAAAGACCGCAAACCTGCGCTCAAGAACAAGAACGGATGCCACACCATGCTCAAGTCCCCCTTGCTTCGTCTCTCGACTCTCGCGCTGATGATCAGTGCCGGCCAGGCCAGCGCCTATGAGCTGTACGCCGATGACGACAGCCATCTGAACGCCACGCTGGAAGCGGCGTTCGGCATTTTCCACAGCCAGGAAAACTACGCCCTGTCCGGCCGCCTCGACGAAGGTTCGTCGTCGTGGCGCGAGGGCTACATCAAATACGGTTTGAGTTTCGACAAGGGCCTGGGCGGTGCGGGCACGGCTTACGGCGCGGGCAACCTGCTCAGCTCCGGCACCTGGGGCGACGGCGATGCCGCCGGCTTCAGCGACGGTTCGGAACGCACCACCAAGTTCGAAGATGCCTACCTCGGCTGGCGTTCCGCGGACCTGTTCGGGGCGTTGGGCAAGGACGGCGTCGACCTGTCATTCGGTCGCCAGAACATCATGATCGGCGATGGTTTCCTGATCAATGGCGACGCGCTGAACATAGGAAAAGGCCTGGCCGACGGCGAATTCAACCGTGGCGGCGCCTACTACCTGGCGGCGCGCAAGGCCTTCGACGAAACCGCCATATTGCGTCTGGGTGGCAAGGAAGGCTGGCGCGGCGACCTGATGTGGCTCAAGTCCGACAACCGCGCCCAGGCCAAGACCGAAATGTACGTCGGCACCCTGGAACACGTGGCCGAGGCCGGCACGGTCGGCCTGACCTACATCAAGACCACCGACATCGACGAACAGTTCGCCTCCCCGGCGCAACTCGAACGCGACGGCATGAAAACCTACAGCGTACGCGCGGCAGGCAATGCCGGGGTGAAAGACCTGTTCCTCTCCGGCGAATACGCCAGGCAGGACAAGCCCCACGCCTCCGACGAAAACGCCTGGTACCTGGAAGCCGGCTGGACCTTTTCCGACGCTGCCTGGACGCCGAACGTCAGCTACCGCTACAGCCGCTTCTCGGAAGGCTACGACACCTTGTTCTACGGCATGAGCCGTGGTTACGGCACCTGGTTCCAGGGCGAAGTGGCAGGCAACTACGCCGGGCCGTTCAACACCAACTCACGCATCCAGAACGTCGGGCTGAAAGTCTCGCCGCTGGAGAACCTGAACCTCGGCGCGCTGTACTTCAACTACGACACCATCGACCGCAGCCTGGGCAACACCGACGGCCACGAAGTCGACCTGTATGCCGAATGGCACGTCAACGATCACCTGACCGTGATGCCGCTGGTGGGCTTCTACCAACCGGACAAGAGTGCTGACAACGGCGGCACGCAACTGGGTAACAACGACCGGAACGTCTACGCCCAACTGCTGTTCGTCACTGGTTTCTAATGTCGGTCACGGGCAACGGCGCTGTCGTTGCCCGTGTGGAAAAAGGTATTTCCAATGCACAAAAAATTCCTGACGATCCAGAGCAAGATCGCCCTCCTCGCCGGCCTCTGCCTGCTGCTGGTCGTTGGCTTGCTGATGGGTTTGTCGCTCTATCAGACCCACAAGAGCAGCGAGCAAGTGGCGCAAGCCAGCGGCGACATGCTCGCCAATGCGGCCAGGGAACACATGCAAGCGCTGGGCAAAGTGCAGGCCATGCAAGTGCAACGCACCTTCATGCAGACCCACGAATACGGCCAGGGGTTATCGCGCTACCTGTTGTACCTGCGACAACTGCAACAAAAGGGCAACCTGACCCGCCAACAACTGCGCCAGGAGCTGAGCACCCAGCTTCACCAGGCCTTGATCGACAAGCCCGACCTGCTCGGGCTTTATGTCATTTTTGAACCCGGTGCACTCGATGGCGCCGACGCCGGTTTCGCCAACCAGGCGGAACTTGGCAGCAATGAAACCGGACGCTTTTCGCTGTATTGGGTGCAGAGCAAACCCGGCGAACTGCAAGCGGTGATCGGCGACGAAGGCCTGCTCGCCAACACCGAGCCGGGGCCGAGCGGCGCGCCGTACAACGCCTTCTATACCTGCGCCCGCGACACCCGCCAGGCCTGTGTGCTGGAGCCCTATTTCGACGAAGCCTCCGGCAGCCGCAAACTGGTGACCAGCGTTGCCTTCCCGCTGCTGGAAAACGGCAAGGTCATTGCCGTGGTGGGACTGGATATCAACCTCGCCGCCCTGCAACAAAACAGCGAAACCAGTGCCCGTGCGCTGTTCGATGGCAACGGTCGGATCAGCATCGTCAGCCCGCGTGGGGTAATCTCCGCCAACAGCCAGGATGTCAATCGCCTGGGCCAACCGATGGACAGCAACGAGGTCATGGACGCCTTGCGCCAGGGCAAACCCGAAGTGTTTGTCGACGCCCGGCAGATCAAGGTCCTTGAGCCGCTGTCGCCGATTGCCGGTGCCGCGCCATGGGGTGTGTTGGTCGGTGTGCCGCAGGACGTGTTGCTGGCACCAGTCGCCACACTGCAAAACGAACTCGATGCCCAAGGCGTGCAAAGCACTGCGCTTGAACTGCTGCTCGGTGGCGGCTCGGCCCTGCTCGGCCTGCTGCTGATCTGGTACACGGCGCTGCGCATCACCCGGCCGCTGCAAGTACTGACCCGGGTCATGGAGGATATTTCCCTCGGCGAAGGCGATCTGACCCGGCGCCTGCAAGTGCAATCGCGGGATGAAATCGGGCAACTGGCGACCGCTTTCAACCGCTTTGTCGAGCGCATCCACCATTCGATCCGCGAGGTGTCATCGGCGGCGCTGGGGGTGAACGAAGGCGCGCGGCGGGTACTGGATGCGTCAAACTCGTCGATGAGCAATTTCGACGATCAATCCACCCGCACCAACAGCGTGGCGGCGGCAATCAACCAGTTGGGCGCGGCCGCACAGGAGATCGCCCATAACGCCTCCGACGCCTCGCATCAGGCCTCCAATGCCCGGCAACAGGCCGAGGATGGGCGCCAGGTGGTGCAGCGCACGATCGAGGTAATGAACGAACTGTCCGGCAAGATCAGTGCATCGTGCGCCAACATCGAAGTGCTCAACGACAAGACCGTGAACATCGGGCAGATCCTCGAGGTGATCAAGGGCATCTCCCAGCAGACCAACCTGCTGGCGCTCAACGCGGCGATCGAAGCGGCGCGGGCCGGTGAAGCGGGCCGTGGTTTTGCTGTCGTCGCTGACGAAGTGCGCAGCCTGGCCGGACGCACCCAGACATCGGCGCTGGAGATCCAGCAGATGATCGAGGAACTGCAAGTGGGCGCGCGGGAATCGGTCACCACCATGACAGAGAGCCAGCGCCACAGCGAAGAAAGCGTCACCATCGCCAACCTCGCCGGCTCCCGCCTGGGCAGCGTGACCCAGCGCATCGGCGAAATCGACAACGTCAACCAGTCCGTCGCCGCCGCCACCGAAGAACAGACCGCGGTGGTCGAGGCCCTGAATGTCGACATCACGCAAATCAACACCCTGAACCAGCAAGGCGTGGAGAATTTGCAATCGACATTGCGCGCTTGTACCGAGCTGGAGCAACAGGCGGCGCGGTTGAATCAGTTGGTGGGGAGTTTTCGGATCTGAGGATTGATGTTGCCTGATCTGCCGCCTTCGCGAGCAAGCCCGCTCCCACATTTGATCCAGGTCGCACACAAACTCTGTGTTCACTGAAAATCCCTGTGGGAGCGGGCTTGCTCGCGAAGAGGCCAGCACATCCAACATCAATCTCGACTAAACATTGGGAAGATCCATCCTATAACCCGCGCCCAGTGCACCTTCATGCAGCGCCGACTGAATTTTCGAATACAAGGCGTTCGCCTCAGCAGTAGTGATGGATCGCGAACAATCCCTCAGTACAACGCGCAGCAGCACATTTTCCTGTCCCGGCAGAAGCCCCAGGCGCTCAATTGCCTGCATAGGTAAATCCGAGAATGGCCAACGCCCCTTGACCTGCATTTCTTCGATCCAGTCAGAACAGTCGCCAGCAGCCTGCAACATCCTTTCGGTCAACACTTCCTCGCTCAAACCCGGCGTTACCGCTAACGAAATATCACGAGTAATCGAAGGCAACCGAGAGACGGCGCTCCACGGATTCAGATCATGCATCTGCGCCTGTACTCGTTCGTTCTTGTCGCGTAACAAACGAATATCCGGGATTCCTTTGCGCAACATGGTCAGACGATCCAATCCCATTCCGAGCGCCAACCCGCCATGACGCACAGGATCTATCTTCAGTCGGTCCAGCAAGGATTTCGCAATTCGACCGCACTCCAGCACCTCGACCTGAGCGCGGTCGTTCAACACATTCACTTCGATTCCACCCTCCGTGTAGTGATGCGGACTTTGGTTGTAGATCCAGGACTTGTCAGGCACCGCTGATTTGAGGATATCGCTAACCAGACGCAGCAAATGTTCATGCGTCGACAACTCGGGATCACCCAGCACCCAGATATCCATCTGATGTGGTTCCGCACAGTGCCAACGATCCCGACTGTCGCGGCGGAAAGTGATGCCGGGTGCGGCCAGTAATATTGTCTCTCCTGGTTGTCGTACTTGAGCCGCACGCTGAAGTGCTGCTGGAATTTGACTGGTGGTTTGCGTGCGCAACAACGAGCACTCGTCGACCCAGCGTGTGTGTGCACTCCCTAGCGTAACTTCTGACGAGTCATAACCGAGTAACCCGTAGTTTTCTTCAGCGGACACAATTCGTGGCCCTGTCAGTAGCTGCGCTTGCGGCCAGCCTTTTTCAGTCAGTTTTTGAAGGATTTCCTTCAGCAATAACCGAACAGCGTGATCCGGCGTGGCAGCTTCCGTTAGATCGATCTGCAGCAGGGCTTGTTGGAGTGCACCTCCTGATACGGTTTTCTTTGAAGACGTGTCCATGCTCTTCCTCTCCTCCTTAAAACACAGTGCCAACACAGTACACAGCCGTTGGCCTGCATATCCTTAGAGCTGGAAAAATCAGAATGAACTGACAGTCGGGTCTGACATTGCAGGTGGGATGCGCAGATCTCTGCTCGTCTTGGACCGAGGTGTTGCCTTCGCATGCAGGCTCCCGAAGAGGATCACCATCGGGATCAAATCTGGCACCCACAACCAACGACATGGCATGCGCACAAACATGCCGCGCCGCGCCCCGCGCGTAGTATCGAGACCAGCCCCATTCCATGGGCGCAAAGCAACGCTGAACCCCTCCATTCCTCACTAAAACAATAATTCGGCCTTCGGGTCGCGGGAGACTTCTGTGCTCAAGAAAAGTGCGCTGGGCTGGCCAAAGATTGCCGGCCTCGGAATTGCGTTGGTGGTGGCCGGGCAGTTTTCCGGCTGGAACTTCGGGTTGGCGGCCGGTGGCTGGCTGAACATGCTGGTCGCCACATTGTTGATGGCCCTGCTCTGCGGCGGCCTGGCCTTGTGCGTGGCGGAACTGTCCACGGCGCTACCGAGTGCCGGTGGTGTGTTCGTGTATGCGCAAAGTGCGTTCGGGCCGTTCGTGGGTTACCTCGTCGGTTTCGCCTGTGCCCTGGCACTGACTATCGGCACCGGCGCGGCGGCCACCTTTATCTGCGCTTACACCGAATCGATTTTCGGCCTCGGTGGCTGGCCGGTGAAGATTGCCCTGTTCGCGGTAATCATCGGCATCCACATGCGTGGCGTCGGTGAAGCCATGGGCCTGACGTTCATTGCCGGTGTGATAGCCGTTGTCGCCCTGCTCACTTTTGGCGTGGCCATGGCGCCCCATGTCGAGTTGGCCAACTTGCTGAAGTTGCCCGCCAGCGTCGCAACACCGGTCAGCCTTGGCGGCATCTTCGCCTGCGTGCCATTCGCGATCTGGTTGTTCATCACCGTTGAGCAAACCGGCTCGGCCGCCGAAGAGGCGCACAACCCCGGTCGCACCATGCCCCGCGGCATTCTGGCGGCCATTGGCACCTTGCTGGTGACCGCGCTGGTGGTGCTGGTGTGTGCACCGGGTGCCGGTGGTGTCGAGCTGGTCGGCTCGGCTGGCGACCCGCTGTATGCCGCGATGTCCAGCAACAGCGCCTTCGGTGAAGGTTCATGGCTGGCCAGGGTGATTGGCTGCGGCGCGGTGTTCGGCCTGATCGCTACCTTCTTTTCCCTGGTGTACGCCGCCTCCCGGCAACTGTTCGCCATGGCCCGCGACGGCCTGTTCCCGCAATGGCTGGGCAAGACCGGCAAACGCGGCACGCCCTACCCGGCGCTGTTGCTGATCGGCGCCATCGGCCTACCGCTGTCCGAAATAGACCCGGCTACGGTGATGCTCGCGGTCGTGCTGCTGCTCAACGTTTGCTACCTGTTCATCTTCGGCGCGTACCTGCACATCAAGCGCAACCAACCGGACCTGCCACGGCCGTTCACCCTGGTCGGCGGCAAACTGGTTGCGTGGCTGGGCCTGGCCCTGACGCTGGTGGTGATCGCCGCCTGCTTCCAGCTCGACATGCTGATGCTGATCGCCCTCGCCGTGACCTTCACCCTGTGCATTTTCAATTACCTGCTGCGCAACCGCCGCACCACCGTCATCGAGGTTCCAGACCATGCCTGAAGACTCTCTCCTGCACCGCCGTCATCGCGTACTCGGCAGCGCCTCGCCGCTGTTCTACGACAAGCCCTTGCACCTGGTGCGCGGCGAAGGTGTCTGGCTGTTCGACGTCGACGGCCGGCGCTACCTCGACGTCTACAACAACGTGCCCTGCGTCGGTCACTGCAACCCCCACGTGACCGAGGCCATGCACCGCCAGGCCACCACGCTGAACATCCACACCCGCTACCTGGATGAACACGTGGTGCGCTACGCCGAACGTCTGACCGCGACCTTCGCCGCGCCGCTGGACACCGCCATGTTCACCTGCACCGGCAGCGAAGCCAACGAACTGGCGCTGCGCCTGGCGCGGTTCGCCAGTGGCGGCACCGGCATCATCGTCAGTGACTACAACTACCACGGCAATTCGGCATCGCTGGCAGAAGTCACCACCGCCCTGCCCTCACCGGAGCCCTTCGCCGCCCATGCGCGCGCCGTGCCGATTCCGTGCCTGTACCGCGCACCGGCCGGCACCACCGAGGCACAACTGGCCGAGGAGTATGCGGCCAACATCGCAGCGGCGATTGCCTCGATGCAGGCCCAGGGCATTCGCCCGGCCGCATTGCTGATCGATACCCTGTTCGCCAACGAAGGCCTGCCGCGGGTGCCGGCCAGTTTCGTCAACAAGGCCGCGGCGCTGATCCGTGCCGCTGGCGGTCTGTTCATCGCCGACGAAGTGCAATCGGGTTTTGGCCGTACCGGCGATCACCTGTGGGGCCACCAGGCACACGGCGTGGTGCCGGACATCGTCACCCTCGGCAAACCGATGGGTAACGGCTATCCACTGGCCGGGTTGATCACCCACAAGGCGCTGGTCGAATCCTTCGGGCGCCACGCCATGTACTTCAACACCTTCGGCGGTTCGCCCGTGGCGGCTGCGGTCGGCATGGCGGTACTGGATGTGATCGAAGAGCAGCAACTGCTGAAAAACGCACAAAGCGTCGGTGCCTATGTGCAGCAACGCCTGCAAGTGTTGGCCGACAAGCACTCGATCATCGGCGACGTGCGCGGCAAGGGCCTGTTCTTCGCCATGGAACTGGTGCGCGACCACGCAAGCAAAGAGCCGGCCGGACTGGAGGCGCGCAAGGTGGTCAACGACATGCGCGAGAACGGCGTGCTGATCAGCAAGATCGGCGCCGGCGACAACATTCTCAAGCTTCGCCCACCGCTGGTGTTCGGTCGCGACCACGCGGACCTGTTCGTCGACACCCTGGACAGCGCGCTCAGCGCGATTTGAGGCCTTGCCATGACTGAATTCCACACCTTGTCCCATGACCAGCAAGTGGCCCGTCTGCACGAACTGGCGCACCATGCCCTGCACCAGTGGGACGGCGAATTCGCCGACATTGAACTGGTGAAGTTTCGCGAGAACGCGGTGTTTTCCGCCCGCCGCCACGATGGTCAGCGGGTGGCCCTGCGTATCCATCGCAATGGCTATCACAGCCAAGCCGCGCTGCGCTCCGAGCTGCAATGGATGGAGGCGCTGGCGGGCGCCGGTATTACCGTTCCGCAAATCATCCGTGCGCAAAATCAAAGCCACCTGGTCGAAGTCACCCATCAAGCCATCGGCGAACCCCGCCACATCGACATGCTCGCCTGGCTGCCCGGTGCGACCGCAGGCACCTCGGAGAACGGGGTGCAGGCCGATACCGAAATCGACTTTCTGTTCAGTGAAGCCGGCGCAATTGCCGCGCGTATCCACCTGCATTCAACGCACTGGCAGCAGCCGGACGAGTTCGTCCGGCATGCCTGGGACGAAGAAGGCTTGATCGGCGCCAACCCGTTCTGGGGGCGTTTCTGGGAACTGGAACAGCTCAGCGATGAGCAGCGGGATCTGCTGCAACAGGCCCGGCGCAGGGCGCGCAAGGACTTGCGCCAGTATGGTCGGCACCTGGGCAACTTCGGCATGATTCACGCCGACCTGGTGCCCGAGAACCTGCTGATCGAAGGGCCGCGTCTGCGGTTGATCGACTTCGACGATGCCGGGTTTGGCTGGCACATGTTCGAGCTGGCCACGGCGCTGTACTTCTGCCTGGATGACCCGCGCTATGAGCAGATCAAGGCGGCGCTGCTCGACGGCTACAACGCGGTCAAGCCGCTGACCGAGACGGATCGCAAGACCCTGGCGTTGTTTCTGATGCTGCGCGGCACCACCTACCTGGGCTGGATTCACACCCGCCAGGGCACGCCGACGGCGATTGAAATGGCGCCGATGCTGATTGAACGGGCTTGCTTGTTGACTCGGGAATATTTGCAGGCCTGATATACCGCTTTCGCGAGCAAGCCCACTCCCACACTGGATCTCCAGCGAACACAAATCCTGTGTGCGACGGTGATCAAAGTGTGGGAGCGGGCTTGCTCGCGAAGAGGCCCTCACATCCAACATCCATATCGACTGACACACCCCTATCGCGGGCAACCCGGATCACGCTCAAGACGGATCGAGACGATCCAGCGCCCGGTTCACCGCCAACTCCCCCAGCATGATCACTTGCGCGATGCCCAGCAGGGTGTTGCGGTGCGTGCCCTGCAGAAATCCCGCCAGATCGTTGGCCATGACACTGGCTGAAGCGAGTGACTCGCAGGCGTGGGCCAGCAGGGTTTCGGTGTCGATGTCGGGGTTGATGGTGAACAGTGTGGAGGGTTTATGCGGGGTGGCCATGATATGAGCGGCCGGGTTGGGGCAGGAATCGTTGTCTGGTGGATCAGGCGTAACCTTGAACATGATGTTCTTTTCCGTTGTGATGCAGCCACGCCGTCGCTGCTAAACGAGGGGGTGGCGGCTGTACGCAGGTTAGCAGACCGGGGAAAAGAAGAAAGCCGGCGCGCCCAAGGGCGCCCTACGCACAGCCACCATCAAATGCAGGTATGGAATACCTGCCTGACGGACACTCGTACGACCTTCAAATACCACGGGCTGCTAAACCCGATCACTGGGAATCAGTGACACGGACCAAGTTACCGATGGCCTCCAGGGCGCGAAAGCCGGCGGATTCTGGCGTACCTGTAGGCTATGACGCAAGGCGCTGTAGCTTGCAGGAAGTTAATCTGACAGCCGTTAAACATGTACTTCGAACGGATACCGCTTTCGCGAGCAAGCCCGCTCCCACAGGGATCTCTGATGTACACAACATTTGCGTACGACATAAACCATTGTGGGAGCGGGCTTGCTCGCGAAGAACGATAACGCGGTCCCGATCAAGCCGCGCTGGCATGCTCAAGGCGATGAAACAACCGGTTGAAATACACCAGGCTATCGCGCGGCTCCCGCACCCCGACCTTTTCCAGCTCGACAAACATCACCGAATGCGACCCCACTTCCTTGCACTCGCTGATCCGCCCTTCCAGCTGCACCAGGGCATCGCGCAGCACCGGCACGTCGGCCGCGCCATCGTCCCACAGGTCCCAGGCGAAACGCTCGGCCATCGGCACCTGGGTCATGCCGGCGAAGTGCCGGGCCAGTTCTTCCTGCTCGCCACACAGCACGTTGACGCACAACCGGCCGTTGGTGCGGAATACGTCGTGGGTGGCGCTGTTGCGGTTGACGCACACCAGCACGGTGGGCGGCGAGTCGGTCACCGAGCACACGGCGCTGGCGGTGATGCCGCAGCGCCCGCCCGGGCCGTTGGTGGTGATGATGTTCACCGCCGCCGGCAGCTGCGCCATGGCGTTGCGAAAGTCGATTTGCTGCTGGCTCAGGTCGGCCATGTCGATGCCCCTTCCTTCAGGAGGACCGCGTCGAAAGCGGCCCGTAGGTGATGGAACAAGACTACGGCTGCGGGCGCGGCACAACCATTCTGACGATCCCCATGGTGAGGCTGGGTTTCCGCTAGTCGACTAGGTGGTTTCTTTATCGCAAGGGCCGGCCACAGTGGGTATTCTGCATACAGGCTCCAGAACGATGAGCCGATGCGTGCCGTGCGTTCGCGTGCGAAAACAATAATTAGAAATTATCGTGGCAGCCCCGATGGAAACCCGTAAACCGATTGTTTATATCGTTGACGACGACAAGGACCTGCGCACTTCCCTGGCCTGGTTGCTAGAGTCGGTCAGCGTGCAGGCGCAGTGCTTTGCCGGCGCCGAAGAGTTCCTCAGCCAATACGACCCCAGGCAGCCCGCCTGCCTGGTGCTCGACGTGCGCATGCCGGAGACCAGTGGCTTCCAGCTGCAGGAAATCCTCAACCAGCGCGGCAGCACCTTGCCGACCATTTTCGTCTCGGCCCATGGCGATATTCCGATGTCGGTCACGGCGATGAAGAACGGTGCGCTGGATTTCGTCGAGAAGCCCTACAACCCGCAGCAGATGATCGACCGCATCCAGGCCGCGCTGAAGACCGCCGTACACGCCCAGGCCGATCAGCAGCAGCGGCAGAACCTGCAAGGCAAGCTGGCACTGCTGACCAGCCGTGAGCGGGAAGTGTTGATGCTGGTGATTGATGGCAAGGCCAGCAAGGTGATTGCGCGGGAACTGAACATCAGCGTGAAGACCGTTGACGTGCACCGCACCAAGATCAAGGAAAAGATGGGCGTGACCAGCATTGCGATGCTGGTGCGCGAGGTGCTGCATTTGCCGACTGAAGAGCCGGTGCGGCACTGAGTGATCTGCGGCGGTCATGAGGCCGCCTTCGCGAGCAAGCCCGCTCCCACATTGGCTCTGTGTACGGCGCAGATCCAATGTGGGAGCGGGCTTGCTCGCGAAGGGGCCAGCACATCCAACATCAATTGTGGCTATAGCGCTTGCGATAAGCACCCGGCGACACGCCGAAGCGTGATTTGAACGCTGAGGAAAAATAGCTGGAGTCAGAAAAGCCCCAGGCATAACACAGTGCCGAAAGCTTCTGCTCGACATCGGCGCGGCGCAGGTTTTCGGCGCAGAAGTCCAGGCGTCGGTGCTTGATGTATTGCGCCACCACCAGGCCACGCTTGGAGAACATCCGGTATAGGCCGCGCACGGAAATCCCCACTTCACGGGCAATCAGTTCGGGGCACAGTTCTTCGTCGCTCAGGTGCGCGTCGATGAAGGCGATGATCTTGCGAAATTGTCGCTCGTGCGGGTCCGCGCCACTGTCGCGGGCGCTGATGCCCGGCAGCAACAGGCTGGCCAGGGCATCGAGCACGGCTTCGCTCTCCTGCATGTCCAGCCCTTCCTGCTGGCGGGTGCCCTGCACCAGCTTGTTGGCCATCGCCGCAAGAGGGCTGCTGGCCGCGATTCGCGTGGCACAGTTGACGGCATTGAAGTGCGAACCACGCTCGACCACCTGGCGTGGAAGAATCAACGAAAGCTGGCGGCAATCGTCGTTGTAGATCATGTCGCTCGGACGGCTGGCGTCGATCAGCGCGATGTCACCACAACCCAATTGAGCACGGTTGTCGCCCTGCTCCAGTTGCGAGCTGCCCCGCATCTGGAACACCGCGTAGTAGTGGCCGTCGCTGCTGGTGCTGACGTCCTTGCTGGTGCGATACAAATGCACGTGCGCCATGTCGACCACACTGAGGTTGATCGCACCGCTGCGAAATTCCGCCAGTTCGCCGTAGAAATCGGTATCCAGCGCCCGGGCATCGAAACGCCCACAGGCCTGGTTCACCTGGCTCAACCAGCTTTCGAACGCCTCGTTGCGCACCGTCGATGCTGTAATCATGTCCGCAATGCCTCACGTTTTTTGTTGTTATTTTTCGACCGCTTCATCGAGCGGTTCGTCAAAACCGTTGTTTCTGTAGCCATCGCCTCCCTCGACGGCCGCCGGGCGCCCATTCAACAGGCTCCGGCGCAGGCTTTCCAGCCTTCCTGGTCTTAAAGGTCCAATACCAGACGAGCGGAAAGCGCCCGTGATACACAAGCGCAAATCTGCTTGTTGGACGCCTTTTCCTTGTTCGACAGGCAGTTGTCGCGGTGCTCCGGCACACCGTCCAGGACCTCGACGATGCAGGTGCCGCAAATGCCTTCACGGCACTCGGTGTCGATGTCGCAACCGTGAGCCTGCAGTACGTCGACCAGACTGGCGTTGGCGGGCACCTGCAGCACCACGCCGGAACTGGCCAGTTCCACTTCGAACGTGCCGGCCGGCGCGCTGTTGGCCGCCGGGGCCGCCGCGAAATGCTCCAGGTGAATGGCATCATCCGGGCGACTGCGCGAAGCCACCTCCACCACTTTGTTCATGAACGGTGCCGGGCCGCAGGTGTAGACATGGGCGGCGCTGCCGGCGCGCTCCAGGCATTCGCTCAGCGCGCCGTCCAGATCCGCAGGCTCCACGCCGTAGTGGAACTCCACGTGATCGGCAAAATTCGTCGCCAACAGCTGGGTAAACGCAGCGTACTGCGCCGAACGGGCGAAATAGTGCAGACGGTACGGCTGACCGCTTTCCGCCAGTCGATAAGCCATGCTCAACAGCGGCGTCACGCCGATACCGGCGGCGAACAGCACGTGTTCGCCGGCACTTTCATCGAGGCGGAACAGGTTGCGCGGCGCACCCATTTCCAGCTCCATGCCCTCTTCAACCTGCTCATGCAACGCCAGCGAACCACCGCGCGACTGCGCTTCTTTCTTTACCGCCACCAGATACGCACGGCGATCCTGGGGCGGGCTGCACAGCGAATACTGGCGGGTCACCCCGGTCGGCCCGGTCAGGTCGACGTGGGCACCCGGCTCATAGGTGTCGAGCGGCTGGCCGTCACTGCGCACGAGGCGAAAGGAACGGATATCCAGCGCTTCGTCGACGATCCTTTCGATCTTCACCTTCATCATTGCATCACCTGAATACTTGTTTTTGTTTAACGGTACGACTTGGGCCGATCCCCTGTAGGAGCGAGCTTGCTCGCGATGAACCTGAGAACAACACGGGGTGCCAGGTTTCCAGCGTCATCGTTGACGACCATCGCGAGCAGGCTCGCTCCTACAGGGGGGCATTTTTCTGCGTCTCAGCGCATGAACAGGCCGCCGTTGATGTCCCAGCACGCGCCCGTTACGGAGGCGGCGTTGTCGGCGACCATCAGCAATACGCTGTCGGCGATGTACGACGGATCGCCAAGGGTGCCGGCCGGGATCATTTTCAGGATCTGTTCCAGACGCTCAGGCGCCACGGTTTCGCGCACCACCGGCAAGTCCAACGGACCTGGCGAGATGCTGTTGACCGTCACGCCTTGCGGGGCCAGTTCACGGGCAAAGACCTTGGTCAGGGTCGCCACGCCACCCTTGGCCGCCGCATAGTGCGCACCGGTTGCGGTGCCACCGTTCTGTCCGGCCAGGGACGCGATGTTGACGATGCGCCCGAAGCCACGCTCGGCAAAATGTGCGCCGAATACCTGGCAGGCCACGAAGGTGCCGCGCAGGTTGATCGCCATCGACTCGTCGAACTCTTCCGGCGTGATGTCCATCAGCGCCGCGACCTTCGACACACCGGCGTTGTTCACCAGAATGTCAGTGCCGCCCCAGCGCTCGGCGAGCAGGTCGCGGGCACGCTGGAAGTCGGTCTTGCTGCGCACATCCAGTTCAATGGCGACCGCAGTGGCGCCGCTGCCATCCAGCTCGGCGGCCAGTTGCTGCACACCATCGAGGCGTACATCCGCCAGGCCGACGCGATAACCCGCTGCATGCAGACGTCGGGCGATGCACTCGCCCAGTCCACGCGAAGCACCCGTTACGAGGGCTACTCGACTCATGATCCTGCCCTCACAAAAGGAAACCGAGCGCGCTCAGGCTGTCGGTGGAGTTGATCAGCCGCACCACTTTTCGCTCCAGCGACGGCACGCCGTCGGTGAAGCGGATGCGGTGGTTCAGGTCGGCCACGAACGGCGTATGCACGCCGCGCTTGTAGGCGTACAGCAACTGCGCGGAGTTGACTTCGACGATGTCACCGGCGGCTTCCACCAGGCGGAAACGCGAAACAGTGCGAATGGTCTTCGCCGCGTCCACCGCCGACGGCGAGAAGCCGGCGCTCAAGCGTTCGATACGCAAGGCACGCATGCGCGCATCGTCGTAGGCGTAGTTGAGGGTTGCTTCGAAATCTTCGGTGTCCGGGTCGATCGGCACGATGTACTGGCCGCTTGCGCTCCACAGGGTCGCCCATTCGGCGTAGTTCTTGTGGTCGAGCAGTTCGGCTTCGCGCCAGATGAATTCGATGGCCTGGGCCAAGGGACCGGTAAAACCGTTCAGGGTGTCGTGATTGCTCATTGGCTCATCATCCTTTTCCACATGTCGTAAGCACCGCGCATGCCGCCTTCGTCGGTGGCGTGGCTGACCTTGTCGCCGTTTTCAGCGGTGATTTCGCGGTTCAGGCCGCGGTTGACCAGGATTGGCGCATCGACGCCGGCATACGAGCCGCGCTGCACGCGGTCCCAGGCTTCGGCATCGTCAGGGCTGCCGAAGCCGAACGGGCCCTGGAAGTGTTCGTGGATGCGCATGCGTTCGCGGTTGGCGATTTCAGGACCACCGTCCATGCCCAGGGCAACGTGGCGGATCTCGGTTTCGGTGACCGACACCGGGCGCAGCACGCGGAAGAACGACATCGACATGGCCACGTTGGGGAACAGGTTCAGATTGAACCCGGCGCCGTGCAACGAACGCACGATGCGACGGACCTGATCGGCCGGCATGCTTTTCGACAGTTCTTCAGTGACGTGGGCAAAGCGCTCCTGCAACTGCTCGGTGCCGTCGTCGTGATCGAGGTCGACGTGCTCCGGCACCATCACCATCACGCTGTGGCCGTTGCCCAGGGAGTGGGTCACGGCCTGTTCGTCGGTCATGAACGAGAGCATTTCCGAGGTTTCTTCATCCACCGACGACATGAACGACTTGTGCACGATCGGGAAGTGGTAACCGTCGGTGGTGTTTTCCAGCTGGATCTTCCAGTTGCCCTTGAAGCTGAACTTGTGTTCGCCCTGGGTCTTGATCGGGTAGCCGGCGCCCTGCTTCATGAACAGGTCCATCCAGTGTTTGGCGCCGCCGAGGAAGTCTTCCAGCGGTTCGATCTCGTCGTTGTAGCTGGCGAAGACCATGCCTGCATAACTCTCGACCCGCAGGCTGGTGAGCGGCAGTTCGGACTTTTCCAGGATGCCTTCATAGCCATCCGGATACGGCAGCGCGCGCAGCTTGCCGTCCAGGCCATAGGACCAGCTGTGATACGGGCAGGTGAAACCGCTGGCGTTGCCCTTGTGCTTCTCGCACACGGTGGCGCCACGGTGCCGGCAACGGTTTTCCAGGACGTTGATGGTGTTCTTCTTGTCGCGCACGACGATCACCGGGCGACGGCCAATGGTGGTGGTCTTGAAGTCGCCGCTGTTGCGCACTTCGCTTTCGTGGGCAACCCACACCCAGGTGCGGTAGAAAATCTTTTCCAGCTCGGCTTCGAACAGCGCCGGGTCGTTGTACAGCGAGACGTCGACGCGGTCGTGACTGACCAGTTCGTCCGGGCTTTTCGATGATGCGATCAGCCGGTATTCATGAGTGCTCATGCGGTTCTCCTCATGGCTTCTTTTTATGGTTTCTTTTGGGACGGTTCACCGGCCATGCTTTGTTGCAGCTGCGCACCGAAGGCGCAGACCATTTCGTCCTGACCTTTACGGCCGACGATTTGCAGGCCGACTTTCAAGCCGCCGCAATCGATTTCCACCGGCACCGACAACGCCGGGTGGCCGCTCAAGTTGAAGGGCCGTACCAGCGGCGTCATGCCAGCCACAGCCTTGCTGCCGGCACGAGCCTCGCTGAGGGTCGGCGGCAGGCTTGGCAGAGTCGGCAGCAACAGCACCGCGAAGTCCTCCAGCGCTGCATCCACTTGCTGCGTGAAACAGGCGCGCACGGCTTCGGCCTGGGCCAGTTCTTCGCGAGTGGTGCGACTGGCCGCCAGCAAACGGGTTTCCACGTCCGCGCCGATCAGGCCCTTGCCGGTCAGGTGGCCGAACGCCGCCCAGTTTTCGAAATTGATCACGGTCAGGCCGGCGGCGAACGCCGCTTCGAATTCGCTCAAGTGCAGATGGCTGCGACGCCACCCGGCGCGGTCGGCGGCGGCACCCAGGCTGGCTTGCAGGTGCGAATCGCAGGCCACGTCGAGAAAGCCGACTTTGGCGCCGTCACCGGGCAAACCTTGCACGTCGAAACCCGGGCAAATCACCTGCATCGCGGCTATCAGGTCGTCCATGGTCCGGGCGAACGGCCCCACGCAGTCGAGGCTGGAAGCCAACGGATGCGCGCCGATGCGGCTGACCCGGCCGTAGCTCGGCTTGAGCCCGGCAACGCCGCAGCAC